>CAZXCF010000016.1:0-13010 GCA_964638995.1 Candidatus Woesearchaeota archaeon
AATCGAAGAAAAGCTGCAAGAGCTTTTTTTGTCGTAAATAAAAAGAAAGAAATTATTTTTGAGGGACCTTTTGAAAAAGATTTGAAAAATGTTAAGGCGTTTAAAAAACAACATAAAAATACTTTTGTTAAAAAGGGGAAGGTTTGCGCTAAAGAAAAATTTGATTTAAAAATTGAAGATTTTGTTAAAGGGTGGAAAAATAAAAATAAAAATAAATTAAAAGAAATGAGTATTACTGGGTTAAAGATTATTTAATCTAAATCTTTTGTCTTTTCAGTTATTAGAATTATTTAATTTGTCTCTACAAAAATAAGTATTGCCAAATCTTATTCCGTTATTACAGTTATTTGAACAAATATAAAGATCTGTTCCTCCTGTCATTGATGTAGGAGCATAGGGTTTTTCATTTGTATTGCAACAATCTTCTAGTTTAGTGTAATTTTCGTTTTTCATTTTAATTTTTATCTCCTCTTTTTTTTAAACATTACTTTTTCATTGCAGTGTCAAAAAGAGTTGCAAAAGCTTGAGCAAAGAATTCTGAGTTAAGCCAAATTGCAATATCTTCTTGTTCAGGATTTTTAGATAAGTAAAATAAAATCTCGGATTTATCTACTATAAAGAATTTAGAATCAATATCTATTTTTTTTATTTTAACGTTTAATTTTTCTTCTAATTGTTTAATTGTATGTTCGTTTCCAGAAAGTGCAACTTTGATTTTTATATTATCACTTTGCAAATTTTTGAATGTTTGTTGGAATAATTTGTATTTAGAAAACATTTCTTCTGCATTTGTGCAAATTATAACTTCTTTTTTAGCGTTTTGTAAAATTTCTTTTAATTGATTAGAGATATTTGCTTTTCCTTTTAATGCGGCTGAAAGGTCTTCTCTTTTTATTGGGTCTACTCCTTCCTTATATAAGCCTTCAAGTTGAGTAAATTCATCTGTATCTTTAATATTAGATAGACTATAGATTTTATCTTGTGCATCTTTTTTTACATTGTTTTTAAGTTTTTCAAGAACCATTTTAGGTTTAACGCCTAAATATTTTACAGGTTTTCCTAATTTTACAATTGCGAATCCTTTTTTTTCTAAAGATTCTAAAACATCGTAAGTTCTTGATCTTGGAACTCCAGAAATAGTTGCAATATCTCCTGCAGAAGCGGTTCCTTTACTAAGTAATGCTAACCATACCTTGGTTTCGTAAATATTTAAATCGAAATAATCTTTGATTTTGTTTATTAATTCTTGTTTTACTAACATTTTATTTTCTCCATAGTTTGTAACTATATAGTAATACTAATAGGAAAATGAGTTTATAAATCTTTTGGTAATGTGTAACTCTTAAGTGAATACAAAGGAAAGAATTATAAAGGTTCGTTAATTAAAAAAATTATGATATTTGGAACAAACTACAAAAAAGAATTTGGAGAATATATTGGAAAATGGGTTGAATTTTTTGGAGAAAAAAAGTCTATTGCTGGAAAATTAACGGAAATTTCAGGAAAAAAATTTTATTTTAATCCCTACATAAAAAGTATAAGTTCATTTGAAGATGGAAAAATATTTCTAAAAAGAGTTTTTGAAGGGGAAAAAACGGTTTACAGGGCGAAAAAAGAAGAAACAATAAACATAGAACCAAGTAATAAAGAATATTTAGTAAATTTATGTCGTAATTTGAATAGTGTTGAAAAGAAAAAAGGAATTAATTCCCAAAATGAAATAGGCTATAAAAAAAATTATTAGTCAATTGGAAAATCAAAACACTAGCCAGCATTCCTAAGAATATTCCTGCAGTAATAAATAGCATTTGGTAAGAAAACAGCGTTTTCTTGGAACAATCCATCTTTCCTTTGGCACTGAAGCAGTCATCTAAAAAATCTCGATTGATGATAGTTTGGTTCAAGACTGATGGGTATTGCAATGCCTTTAGAAAATCAAAACACTAGCCAGCATTCCTAAGAATATTCCTGCAGTAATAAATGGCATTGCGGGATAGAATTTCTTTTTCTTTGAGATAAAGAATAAATAACCTAAACCCAAAATAGCTCCGATTAAAACGAACACAGGAGGTAAAATTGCTTTTGACCCTAATACTTTCCAAAAAGAGATGTTTTCCAATCCGAATTTCTCTAAAGAATATTTTAACATTACTCCTGCAGTAATTATTGGAAAAACGACATCTCCTCCTCCTAATATTGCTACATTAACCTTCATTCTTTTTGGTTTAGATTTTTTCTTTCTTCGTTTTTTGAGTAATTGTTTTTGCTTTTTAGAAAGATATGGAACGAAAAACCCTCCAAATACTTTCATTTTATCCATTTGAAATTTAGCCATTTTTTGCATTATTCCTGATTTCCAAACTGCCCACATGTCATAAAGTGAAATTAAAATAAGTAAAATAATAACTGTCCAAATGTTTAGGAGCGGGGTAAACACTGCCGCAATTCCAGGATAAATTAAGAGTTCTGTTGCATTATGAACTAAAATATTTCTATTAAAAACTTTTATTAAAGCGGCAGGAACCGCCAAGATTAAAACCAACAATGAAAGATAATTTATTTTAGGAAAAAAGGATATTAAAGAAATTCCTATTGCTATTATGACAACTACAAAAAACCAGAGTTTCAAAATAAACTCTATTTTAAAATGAGTCAATAAGAAAAATAAAGCAATTGCAATAATAAATGCTACAACAATTGAGGGGAAGAGATTGTAAAAATCTTTTTCTTGTTCAATTTTTGGAGGTTCCATTCCATAAGGCAATTCATTTTTTTCATTAGAATAATGGTGAACAACATAAAGACCAATAAATTGAGTAACTAAAAACATGATTAAAAGAACTGCGATTATCTTTGGTTTATGTTTCATTTTTCACCTCTTAAAAAAATAAAGAAAAAAGAGTTTATAAATTTATTACTTAAATAAAGAAAAATTTTGAGGCATGTTCAAATTATTTAAGTCTAAGAGTCTCCAAAGTTCTAGGGACATTTGTTTCAATTCTATTAAGTTTATATAAAGCTGAGCTTAAATCAAGTTCTTTTGAAATTTCTCCGTGATTAATTATAATTCTTTTTGGTTTTGGACGCATATTATTGAAAAAAGAAACAATTTCATTCCTTCCTGCGTGAGCGGTTAGCCCATTTATAGTATATCTTTCTAATTTAATATCCACGTGTTCTTCTCTTCCATCCACGACCATAACTGTTGATTCTGCACCTTCTTGAACCTGCCTTCCCAAAGACCCAACTCCTTGATAACATACAAAAACAATTGAATTTTTTGGATTTGATGCAAATTCTTTAAAGTATTCAACTGATGCACCTCCAACAAGCATACCTGATGTTGCCAAAACAATACAAGGCCCTCCTTCTATAACCTCTTTTCTTTCTTGAAAAGAACCAACCCTTGAAAAAATTTCAGATGTAAAGGGATTTTTATCTTGAAAAATTTCTGAACGAACCCTTCCACTTAAGAAATCTGGATAAGCAGTATGGATTGCATTTATATCCCAAATCATTCCATCAATATAGATTGGAATTTTTGGAAGTTTCCCTTTTTTAATTGCATCATCAATAATCAGCATTGTTTCCTGAGCTCTTCCTAAACCTAATTCAGGAATAAGAACCTTCCCTTCTCTTTCAATTGTTTTTTTTACTGCTTCTATTAATTCTTCTTCTGCTTGTTGTCTTGGAGGAAGAATATCGTATTTTGAACCGTATGTTGATTCAGTAATAACTGATTCTACTCTTGGAAAATGATTTATTGCGGGATCCAATAGCCTTGATTTTCCGTACTTATAATCTCCAGTATAAACCATGTTATGAGTCCCGTTTCCGATATTAAAATGAACGATTGAGCTTCCTAAACAATGCCCTGCATTATAAAAGGTTATTCTGATATCTGAAGTAATATCTGTAACTTCATTATAATTCAAACAAATACTATGTTTTACCATTTCACTAATATCTTTAGAACTAAATAAAGGGGCAGCTGCTTGTTTGTATGCAACCCCAATAAAATCTAAAGAAGTCAATGCTGCAATGTCTCTTGTTGGGGGAGTCATATATACCGGGCCTTTGTAACCCATTTTATACAAATAAGGAAGCAAACCAACATGATCTAAGTGAGCATGAGAAATGATAACTGCGTCTAATTGGGAGATATCAAACCCTGGAATATTAAAAAAAGGAAATTTATCTTTTCCCGAGGCTGCAACATCTACTCCACAATCTATTAAAACATTTGAATTTGGAGTTTGCAATAATAAAGAGCTTCTACCTACCTGTCTTCCTCCCCCCAATAAAGTAAGCCTTACCCAAATATCTGATTTTTCTGGACTCCAACCCTGATAAATTTTTTTTCCGACTTTATTCAAAAATCTCCTTCTATAATTATTGTTTGCATAAAGAACAGAACGAACATTATCAGTAATTTGTGATTTTATTGCAGCACTTCTTTGAACTTGAGGGGTCCACAAAGTTGTTTGGCGAATTTCTTCCAAAATTGAACCTCCCTTACCAATTACCAATCCAGGTTTTTTAGCTTCAATTATTACTATACTTCTATGAGGGTCAAAAATAACTCCGGTTAATTCTGCTTCTTCTGGAACAATTTTTTTAATTTGAGATTCCACTGTTGTTTGATCGGGCAAAATTTTTGGATCTACCCTTAATTCTATTCTTTTTTTAATTTCATTTACTATTTCCTTTATTTTTCCTTCTCCTTCTTTAAAAAAAAGTTCATTATCAGTATATAGAACTATGTTTGCGCCTTCAAAATTGGCTTCTTTTGCTTTTCCGTGTAACTTTTCAGTTACTAATTTTAAAATATCTGTCATTTGAAAAACCTATTTTTTTAGTTTGAAAATAATTTAGAAAATATCTTTTAATTATTCTTTTTTATCGTTTTGATAATCTGGTTCAATTTTTTGTTCTACTTCTTTTTTAATTCCGTCCTTAGTTATAGTAAAAATGTCGAGACCATATCCAGAACCAATATCTCTTTGTGTTGAAGACTTTAAAGCTTCTTTAGCTAATTCAACACCTTCTTTTATTGTAATATTTTCTTTATATTGTCTTTCTAATAATCCCAAAACGTAAGGCATTCCTGAACCCATATTTGAATCATAATCTTTAACTTTTAGAACACTCCCTGAAGGTTCAATAGAGTATAATTCTACAGAGCCATCTTCATTAAATCCGCCTAATAAAAATCCTGCTTGTTGAGGAATCATTGAAGGTTGTCTTATTCCAGAGTAAGATAAATTAGATAACAGGCTTGCTGCTTGCCTAATAGTGGGTCTTGACCTTGATTTTAATTCTTTTAATCTTAATTCTGCAGGGAGTAATTTTGCGATTCTTTGAATATCTGAAACTATTCCTGTTCCAGAAATTAATATGTAATCATTAACTTGCTTTGTTTTTTCGGAATTTTTATTCATAACGATTGTTCCAGCTGTAGATTGTCTATCAGATGCTAATATAACTCCGTCTTTACAAACAATTCCTAAAATAGTTGTTCCTGTTTTTAATATGTTCTTTTTAATATCTTCATCCATTTTTTAAGATTCATAGAATCATTTAATAATATATTGTAAAATAAAGCTTTTATAAATTTTTCGTATTTTGAAATTTAACTATCAACCGAACTAGTCCCGTTTTCTTTTCCGAGCCGGATTACATTTTCTACAAATCCTTCTATTTTTTGCTCATGTGAAACCATAATTAATTGATTTACTTCAAGTTGTTCTAAAACTGACCTCATTTTATCTAGTTGCTGTTCTGAAAATCCGTCGGTAGGTTCATCTAAAATAATTATTCCTTTTGTTCCTATATCACTCAACATCGAATTAATAATTTGATTTAATGAAAGCCTGTATGCAAGAGCAATTGCTGTTCTTTCTCCGCCTGAAAGATAAGCATAATCGAGAATGTAGTCTTTTTGTTCGACAACCGGAGTAAATTCATCGTCCAATTTAACTTCAAAGCTATCTGGAACAAGCATTGAAAACCATTCAGAAAATAATTTTGAAAATTCAAATTTTAGAGTATTCATTACATTTTTTTCGACAGAAGACATCATCGGCAAAAATTGTTTTGTTAGCCAATTTTCTAAATCGGAAAGATGATTGAATTCATTTTTTATTTGTTCTATTTTTTCAATTTTATCTTTTAAATTTTCTATTTGAATAGAAAATAAGTCAATTTCTTTCTTTAATTCGGCTAATTTAATTTCTTCTATTTTTTCTTTTTTTCGTGCTTCTTCTAATTGTAACTGTTTCTCATAAAACAAAGAGTCAAATTTTTGCATTTTAAGAACGGACTCTTTCAATAGATTTAATTGTTTATTCAATAAATCTGCATCTTTAGAAAGATTATCATTGGAAAGTTCTATCTCCTTAATTCTAGAATTTTTTTCTTGAACTCCTTCTTGTTTTATTTTCAAAACATTTAATTCCTGAATTTCTTTTTCTTTTTTAGAAATATCTTCTTCAATTATTTTTACTTCTTCAAATAGTTTTTCTTTTTTTGAATCTTGTTTATTTATTTCGGCCTTATTTTCAAAAGTATTTTTATCCATTTTTTTTATTACATTTGATTTGTAGGTTGGGTTTACGTCTTGAAGGCAAGTGGGGCAAACTTCAATATGAGTTAATTTCTCTTTTATTTTCTGGTTTTCTTGATTTTTGAAATTCAAAGAAGTAATTGTAGTAGAAGTTTCAAGTATTTTAGACTCTATTTCTTTTTTTAATTTTTTTAAAGAATCTATTTCTTTTTCTAATTGTCCTATTTTAGTTTCATCAAAAGAAATTTTATTCAGTTCTAAAACCTGGTTTTTTAATTGGGTTATTAATTTATAATTATCAGAAATTAGAGAGTTCTTATTAGAAATCATTAGTTTAGTTTTTTCTACTTCTTGTTGCAATTTTATTTTTTCATCTTTTTTATCGGAAATTTCATCTAATTCTTTTTTTATTTTTTCTTTTTCTTGAGTTTTTATTAAAAGGCGACTTTCTACTTCAGAAATTTTTTCTTTTTTAGATTTTAATTCTTGTTCCTTTAAAGAAAGTTCTAATTTATCCTGATCTAAAGTATGAGTCATTCCCTGCTTTATTCTTTTTTCTTCCCTAATTTTCGAAACTAAAATAGATGCATTTTCAATTATTTTTTTATATTTATCAATTCCAAAGATATGCCTAAGAGTATTAATTCTTGTTTTTGGATCTTGTAAAATAATTTGTTTCATCTCTTCTTGAGGAGTATAAACAGTGAATTTGTAAAGTAAATTTTGTTTTTTAGAAAATTCTTTTGGATAATTTAAAATTTCAAGAACCTTACTTTTTAATTCTGTTACTGAAAGCTCTTGTTTTTCTTCGTCTATACTTATTGAAGCTTTTCCTTGTGAAATAGTATTACTTCCTCTTTTTAATTCACGTTCAATAAAAATTTCTTTTCCACCTATTTCGAATTCAATTGAAACTCCTCCTTCAACTGCACTATTTTTCAATAATGAAGAACCTCTTTGTCCAGGTTGTAAACCGAATAGAGCAAATTCTATTGCCATCAAAATAGAAGTTTTTCCTGAACCTATGTCTCCCCATAATAAAGTTGAACCTTTGTTAAATTCTACTTCTTGATTTTCATAACTTCTAATATTATTTAAAGAGATTTTTTTAATTATCATTTAAAACTTCAAAACTCTCCTTGATTCTTCAATCAATCTTTTATTAAAAACTTCGATTTTTTCGTCTTCTTGTTTTTCTAACGAAAGGGAATTCATTAGTTCCGGAATTAGATAATTAAAATCGGAAGGGTTTTTTTCTGAATGTTGTTTAATTGTTTCTTTTTCTATGTCTGCTTCATCTTTAATATCTATATCAAATTCTGCTTCTTTAGTTTTAAGATCATGAGTATTTTTTAATATGAAATAGGCGCCTTTTTCTTTTGAATATTCTTCTATTTTTGAAAATTTAATATCTGAATTTTTTCCTCTTTTTAATTCTCCTTTAATTCTAATTAAAACAATCTTATCTTTCAAATTTCTTTTTTCTAATTCTGAAATTATTTCATCTGTAGCAATTAATGCATCTTCGAAACTTAGAGAAAAATGCTCTATTTCTCTTGTAGGAACTTTTATGAATTGGACTTGTTCATTTGAATCCGTATCTACTATTGCAAAGCTTCCTTGTTTTAGGTCTTCTAATTCTTTAAAATTATTCGGGAATAAAGGCCCAGGGTAAATCTTTTTATCTTTATTGAATAACGTATGTATATGTCCAAAAGCATAATAATCTGCCTCTGGAAGTTTACGGGATTCTAATGAGTCAATAGGAAGATTTCCTACGACTTGATCTATTGTTGTATGTAACATTAAAATTTTAAACATTCCCGGAGCATCATTTAATTTTATTTTTCTTATTTCGGGGACTTCTAACCCCGATTTTTTTCCAGGATACCCATAAATAGCAATATTCTTATGGACATGGGGATGCAATAAAATTTTCTCGTCTGTTGTTTCTGAATTATAAACATTTACACAAAAACCTGCTTTTTCTAAAACATCTAAAAAAGTCTTTCCTGAAACAGAATAATCGTGAGATCCTGCAATAATAAAACAAGGAATATTCGCTTCTTTCAAACGTTTAAATTGGGCAAATGTCTCTTTAAGAATTTCAATAGGAGGGTAAGCAGAATCGAAAAGATCTCCTGCAAATAAAATAAAATCTAAATTTGACTTTAAACAAATATCAATTGTTTTTTTAAATGAATCAAAATTCAAATCTTGCATAGGTTGTTGCTTCCAACCTCCTAAATGAACGTCTGCTATATGTGCAAATTTAACCATTTTATTTTTATAAAACTAATTAGGAGTATTTAAGAATTGTTGCAAGAATTAATAATTTTTAGAATAATTGTCGTAATTTGAGAAAAGTAACATCCGAAAAGTTTAAATATCCGGAAATGTTTAAAAATACAATGAAATACTTAGTTATTAAAAAATGCAAAATCTAAAATCTCTCACAAAACTTGTAATGATCCCTATTATGGCTTCAGGTATTTCTTCCGGGATAAATGCCCAAAAAATAGAGACTATCCAAACTGAAAAAAAAGATAGTGCGATTGTTTTGAAAGCTGGAGAAACAACAATAGAATATTTCCCTAAGTTAGATTCTGGATCGTTCAAAATTCATAATTATAATCCTGAAGGTAAACCTTCAAAAACAGTTAATTATTCTTTTAATATCAAAAACAATCCGGCATATGAAGAGCAAAACGACGGGAGACTTCTTGAAGTATATTTACATAGCGATGAAACAACAGGATATGATAAAAACGGAAACTTATCAAACTTAACTACAATCCAATATGAAAAAGAAGTAAATCCAAAAAATACTATGGATAATATAAATAAGTACACTTCAAAGCAGATAACAAGAGATGATTTAAAAAGAATTTCAAAAATAGAAAAAATAGAAAGAACCCCGGAAATTTTTCATGGAAGAAAGCTAGATAATATGATCGAAGAAAAAGAAACAATAAAGCTTGATTATGTTGGAAAAGATACAATCCCTGTAAGGAAATGGTATGATACGGACAATGATCAGAAATGGGACAAAGTTGAAACATACAATACAAAAGGAAATATTTCTTCTACAGAAGTCTTTGAATCTAAAGACAATGAATAGATTTAAATAATCGAATCTTTTAATTTATCCATGGAGAGGTGGAACATTATTTTCGGGGGTTCTGCTGGAACAGGGCCGAATTTTTTAACAAACTTATTAGGAAAAGCCCTTATTAAATCTGGATATGGTGTTTTTTATTCTCGAGATTATCAGAGCCTAATTAGAGGAGGGCATAATTTCAATCAATTAACATTTTCAAAAAACCTTGTAAGAGGAAATGATTCTAAAATAGATATTTTAGTTTGTCTTGATGATAAAACAGAAAAAATCCATTCAAAAGATTTGAAAAAAAAGGGAGTTATTTTAAAATCTGAAGAAAAGAAGAATTCAAATGTTTATTTTGCAGGGAAGATTTTTAAATTACTGGGAATAGATTTCAAAATTTTAGATAATGAATTAAAAAATGAAAAAAGATATAAAGAAAATATAAAACTTGCAAAAAAAGGATATGACGAAGGTGAAAAAAAATTTGATTTTAAAAAATTAAAAGGAAAAAAAGTTCAATTTATGAATGGAAGCCAAGGTATTTCGGAGGGAGCAATTAAATCGGGATTAGATATTTATTTTGCTTACCCCATGACTCCTGCGACCCCTGTAATCGGAGAATTAGCCGAGAAGGAAAAAGAAAAGAATATTATTACAATTGAATTAGAAAATGAAATTGCTGTTGCTAATGCGGGTGTCGGTTCAACTATAACTGGTGCAAAAACAATGGTCGGAACTTCTGGAGGAGGATTTGATTTAATGTCTGAAACTTTAAGTCTATGTGGAATGGCTGAAGTGCCCTTGGTTTTTTATTTATCTCAAAGACCTGGCCCTTCAACAGGTGTGGCAACATATACTGAGCAAGGAGATTTGAATATTGCTAGGCATGCTGGACATGGGGAATTTCCTAGAATTGTTTTAGCTTCAGGAGACCCTATTGAAACTGAAGAATTAACAAACCAGTGTTTTTATCTTTCTCAAAAATTTCAAACTCCATCCATAATTGTCTCTGATAAACATTTAGGGGAAAGTTTTTACGGTTGTGAAAAAAAATCCAAAATTATTTCTGTACCTAGAAAAACAAAATTAAAAAGATATAATTCTTATGAAAAAAATCCTGAAACGGGATCCGCAACAGAAGAAAAAGAATTAGTAAAAAAAGAACATGAAAAAAGGTTGAAAAAACAAAAAGATATTGAAAAAGAATCTAAAAAATTTGAAAGATATTCGGTATACGGAAAAAAGAATTCGAAAAATGTGATTATCTCTTGGGGGTCTACAAAAGGAGCTATTTTAGATGCTATAGAAGATATTGATTGTACATTTATTCAGATTAAATATATTGAACCTTTCCCGTTAGAAATTGAGAAAAAAATTAAAGATAAAAATTTAATTTTAATTGAAAATAATTCTACAGGACAATTAGGTAGTTTAATCAGAGAAAAAACAGGTATTGAAATTAAGAAAAAAATTTTAAGATATGATGCAAGACCATTTTTTGTTAATGAATTAGAAAAAGAAATAAGGAGGAAATTGAAATGAATATATCAACTAAAACTTCTCCAACATGGTGTCCTGGATGTTATAATTTTCAGATACTTGCAGGAGTTAAAAAATATTTAGAGAGAAAAGTAAAAACAGAAAAAGATAGAGAAAAATGGGCACTTGTATCTGGAATAGGATGCCACGCAAAAATCTTTGATTATTTAAATTTAAATGGAATCAATTCTATTCACGGTCGTGTACCTCCAACATGCTTAGGAATTAAATCCGGAAATCCTAATCTAAATGTTTTAGGATTTGCTGGGGACGGAGATATCTATAATGAAGGTATTTCTCATTTAATTCATGCAGCAAGATATAATTCAGATTATAAATTATTTGTACATAATAATCAAATTTTTGCCTTAACAGTGGGACAGCCAACTCCAACAACAGAAATAGGGTTCAAAGACAAAACAACCCCTGAAGGCGTTAAGAATCCTCCATTAAACCCTATTAAACTCGTGCTAAATTCTGGAGCAAGTTTTGTCGCGAGGGTTTTTGCCGATGTAAAGCAAATTGAATGGGTTTTAAATGAAGCGATGAAGCATAAAGGTTTTGCATTTGTTGAAGTTATTCAACCCTGTATAATCTTCCATCCAGATAAAGATTATAAAAAATACACTCAATCGTTGGAGGGAATAAAACATGATAAAATGAATTTTGAAAATGCTATAAAAAGGGCAGAAGAATGGGATTATAACGGGATTAAAAAAAATGATAAAATTAATTTAGGTATTTTTTATCAAGCTAAAAAACCAGTTTTTGAAGAAAAATATGAACAATTAAAAAAGTTAAAATCTAAGAAAAAAAGCTGGAAAAATATTAAAAGATAGTCATTCCTGTTAAGGTTAAAATTGTTACAATTATTCCTGCAATTAAAACACCAAAAATTGTTGCTTTATAGAAATCTTTTTTATTCATCCCCAATGCAAATCCTCCTAAAGCACCTGTATAGACTCCGCTTCCTGGAAGAGGGATTCCAATAAAAAGGGCCAATCCAATTGTTCCGTATTTATCTACATATTTTTTTATTCTTCTTTGGCCTCTATCAAGAGCTTTTAGATATTTTCCGTTGAATCTGGATTTTATTAGTTTCTTGTCAAAAATTATTAGTAAATTAAATAATAAAAAACCTAAAAGAATATTTATTGAAACAACTAAAATAAAAACCAAAATAGGATTAAAACCCATTCCGGAAATACTTATTCCAAAAGGTAAATGCATTGTTCCAATTAAAATTCCCACTGGAATTGATAATCTAAGCTCTACTAAAGGGAGTAAAGTTAATGCTATAAGTAAAAACACTTTTGAGACCATAATAAGAAATAAGGAATATGCTTCTTAAATATTTGTTAATTCCCAAACATACAATTCTTCAAAAAATAATTTTTCTTTTCCTAGAAGTTTTTTATGATAATTTTGGAAGTCTGTTTCTTTTGTTAAAGAACTTGTTAATAGAAATATTTTTCCATTTTCCTCTAAATAGTTTTTTGCTTGACTTAAAAATTCATTGATTATTTCGCTTCCTTTTAATCCGCCCGTTGTTGCCAATTGAGAATTTTGAGGTTCTAATTCTTCCCGGGGAAGATAAGGAGGATTAAAAATAATCAAATCAAACTTTCCTTTGATGTTTTCAAATAAATCAGAATAGATACAATTAAACCCCAAGTCTTTACAATATTTAACGGCTTCTTGATTTATATCTGTTGCAAAAATATGCGTGGGTTTTATTCCTAATTTCTTTGCTGTTTCTAATAAAATCCCAGAACCTGAACCGATCTCCAAAAATTTTAA
>CAZXCF010000016.1:13020-13302 GCA_964638995.1 Candidatus Woesearchaeota archaeon
GGATTTTTTTCTAGTGAAGTTGGAATTTCTTTTTCTAAAATTTTTGAAAGAAGGTAAGAATCTTCTGCAGGTTGATAAATTTCTTTAATCATTTTGATGAAATCCAATATAGAATTCCTAATCCTAATGCCACGACCGCTAAAATAATTATAATAATTAATATTTTTTTGTTTGCTTTCTTTTTTGAATCTTCTTTTCCATAATCAGAAATTTTTGTTTTTTGTTTTTTTTTAGGAGTCTTTTGAGAAGAATTACCTTTAGAAATTTTGGGGAGTTTTGGTA
>CAZXCF010000017.1:0-12311 GCA_964638995.1 Candidatus Woesearchaeota archaeon
AAGGGGGCTTTCAACCACTATAACGCCCCCGCCAGGAATCGAACCTGGGAGCCCAAAGGGCCTCGGTCTCAAGCCGAGTGCAATACCATTATGCGACGGAGGCAAATTATTAATTTAGAAATAAGGAAAGGTTTTAAAGCTTACTATAATCCGAATATTCGTTTCCATAAAGGTTTTTTAAAAGAAACAGGATTATCTTTTTCATCCAATAATTCGTATTTTATCTTTGGTTTTTCTTTAAAAACAGGGGCTTCTTTTGCCAATTCTTTTTGAGCTTGATCTAGGGAATTTTCCACCATTACTCTAGAGTAATCTTGACTTACTAGAGCCCATTTAAGAGTATCTGGAGTATACCCTTTCTTTAAATTCTTTTTGAAATAATCTACTAATTGATCTTTAGAGCTTCTTCTCATATAAATTAGAGAAAAAGGAGATTTAAAAAATTAGTTGTAGTCTATTCTATTAATATTGGGCTAACTTTTTTATAATGTCTTATCGCAGCCTGAAGTCTTGAGTCGGATTCAGAATACAGTGTTATCATTTTTTCATTTTTTTCAACTTTTTCGTTTTTATGGACAAAAATGCGCATTCCTGCTTTCTTATCTGCAGGACATCCTGCAATTCTTGCAATAGAATTTATTTTTTTGTTATCTATTTTTTTTATTTTTCCAGATTTTGTTGAAAGAAGATCATGATTGAATTTGGCGTAGTTTAATTTCTTCAATTTTCCTCCTTGTGCATGAATAATTTCCTTAAATTTTTTGAAGGCCTCTCCAGAATCCAAAATGGATTTAGCTTTTTCTAAACCCTTGCCTTTTTTAGATTTGTTTGTCATTTCCAAAATCATTCCGGCAAGTTTAAGGGATTTATTTCTTAAATCTCTAGGGCCTTGTTTTTTAGGATCTAAAATCTCTAAAACGTCCATCATCTCTAAAACGGGGCCGATCCCTATGCCTATGGGTTGATCTCCTTTAGTTAAAACAATTTCTACTTTTTTATGAAAAAGCTTTGCAAGAGATTCAAACTTATTTTTTAATTTTTTTGCTTTAGATAATGAAACCTTAGCCGTTTCTCCGTAAGGGATGTCTATTAAAATATAATTGCTCCCAACAGCCAGTTTTTTAGACATTATAGATGCTAAAAGTTGTGCTTCCGGATCTAATTTTAATTCTTTTTCTACACGGATAATTTTAGAATCTGCAGGAACCATATCCAATCCTCCTCCCCACACTAAGAAAGCGTTTGTTTTTTGAATAATTTTCCTTAACTCCTTCATAGAAAATTCAACAGGAGCAAGGGTTTCTATTGTATCTGCAGTACCTGCTGCACTAGTTATTGCTTTAGAAGATGTTTTAGGCATTGTCAACCCTGCAGAAGAACAAATTGAAATAATAATTGGCGTTGTTCTGTTTCCAGGAATTCCTCCTATCGAATGTTTATCTACAATTTTTTTCTTTTTTAAATTCAAAAGATTCCCATGTTTTAAAATAGATCTAGTCAAAAAAGAAGTTTCTTTAATTGTCATTCCTTGAGTATACATTGAAGAAACAAATAAAGCAATTTCGGTTTTAGAAAGCTTGTTAGAAACTATCTCTTTGATAATTAAATTGGTTTGTTCTTGAGACAATTTTTTTCCGTCTAATTTTTTTTTAATAGTATTTAGTGACTCGGGAGTCTCAGCAATATTTACATCTATATTTTGATTTTTTTTTAATTTTAAAATATCTTTTATTTCGGATGAAAGAGCTACTTCATTTTTACGTACGAGGCCTTCTACTATGTTGGCCGGAACAGAAATTTCCTTAGGGTATTTTGTTAAAGTTCTTAGGGATATTCTCCCATATTCCTTAACTCCTATGAAAGAAGCGGTAGATTTATTCAGCATTGCTACAGGGATTCCTGCAGACCATTTTAAAAATTTAGACTTTAATTTCATTTTAAGTTTTAATTATTTGGGAGTTCGGATTTTATAAAAATTCCAGGAATTCTTTTATCACGATAAACCTCTAAAATAGTAAATAGATATGCCAGTATTAATGGTCCAAGTATGACTCCTAACAGTCCAAACATAAATAGTCCTCCCACCATTCCGATAAGAATTAAAGCAGGATTTATGTCTACTCTTCTAGAAATAAAAATAGGTTTGATCATATTGTCTGCTGTTGCTGAAAGAAAACCAAAAAATAAAATTCCGAAAGCTGGAAAAATACTTTCAGAAGCAAAAAGGAAAATCACGACAGGGATCCAAATAATTGCCGTTCCAATTATCGGAAAAATGCCTGCAAGACATGCGATTATTGTTAGGAAAAGAGCATTGTTTATTCCAAATATAAAAAAACCTGCTCCGACCAAAAGGCCTTGGATTATCCCTATAACTACTTGCCCATAAATCACTGATTTGGTGATTTCCCTTGAAGAAACGAACAGCTTTTCTTCAATTTTTTTCTGAAAGGGTAAAAGGCTTTTAATATATTCTGAAATCCTTAATTGATCTTTTAAAGCGAAAAACAAAGTAAATAAAACCACTAAAAATTGTAAAAAAAGTGTAGGAAAGTTTCTTATAACATCCGCGATTGAATTAACCAAACTATTAGTGGACTTTATTACAAAAGAAGATATTGCAGACCCTACTTCTTGGGAGAAAGTTTCCGATGCGAATAAAGAGGGGAAGATTTTTTTTAACGGAATTATAAAATTAATTTTTTGTGAACTTAAATAAAATTCTATTGATTGTTTTAATACGATAGGCGTTAAAAACCAAATAGGAATTAAAATTGCAATAGAAAGAAGAACGCAAATTATTGAAGCTGAGAGATTGGAAGATTTAAAGTTTTTATTTAATTTTTGATAAAAAGGATAAAACAAGAATGATAAAATGATTGCAAAAATAATCGCAAGAAGGATAGGTTTAACTAAAAAAAAGGACAAAACAAGTAAAACCAAAACTATTCCTACAGATGTTATCTTTCTAAAATATTCCCTCTCCATCTAACAAAAGATGTAAGTAAAGTTTATAAAGAATTCTGTATGTAAAAAAATATGAATTTTATTAAAAAAATTTTCGATGAAAAAATCGATGAATTGGTTCATTTAGAATTTCAAAAATTTTCAAAGGGAGAATTCATAAATAAAGCTCTAATCGAGGCTAAAAATTCAAAGGGAAAATATACTGTAAAAACTTCTCCTGAATTTGCAAATGGAATTGTAAGAAATTTTGCAGAGAAATTAGGAGAAAATAAAACAAATGTTACAGGAGCGATAGTTTCTACACTTGATTTAAAAGATGAGGTGGAATATAAGGATATAAAACAATTCCAAGGAGTTAAAAGATACTTAATCGATAAAGAAATGTCTGGTAACGAAATAATTAAACTACTAGATAAATTTCCAAAGAATTTTTTTGCTTTGAGCTTTTCGATATCTGATGGAGATATTTTGAAAATAAAGCCTAAAGCTCCAAAATCTGGAAAACCAGGATCGAAAGGAGAAAAAGCTCCAAAAGCCGATTTTTGTACTATTAAAACAAAAGATAGGAAAATTGGGGAAAGTTTTGTTTTTGAAAAAAAAGATTTTAAAAAAGCTCGTATTAACCACACTTATCTTATCGATAAATTAGAAATCCCGGAAGAATCTAAAAATTCGGGAGACTTCAAAAAGATGAGAGAAGATGCAAAAAGAATTGGAAAGATAATAAGAAATGCAGAAATTGATGAAAAAAAGATTGTTTCTGAGAAAGAGTTCAAAATTTAATAAACCGAAGACTTTAAAAACAAAAAATTTTTAGATAAAATATTCCAGGGGCAAATAAAATGTTATCCGTTAATTTAAAAAATATAGCAAATGCCTACAACAAAATCACCAAGAAAGGGAAGTTTACAATTTTGGCCAAGAAAAAGGGCTAAAAAATTTTTACCTAGTGTAAACTGGAGAACTATTGATTCTTTAAAAAAGCTAAAAGGTTTTATAGGGTATAAAGCGGGCATGGTTTCTGCTGAAATACAAGATAATACTCCAGATTCTATGACGAAAAATAAAAAAAAGATTATACCTGCTACACTTATTGAGTGTCCTTCAATGAAAATTTTTTCTGTTAGATTTTATAAGGAAGGTAAAGTAAAGAAAGACATTCCTACAGAAGGATTGGAAAAAGAACTTAAAAAAACAATCAAAATTCCAAAAAAATTTGGAAAAATTGAAGATGTAAAAGATTATGATGATGTTTCTATTATAGTATATTCCCAAGTTAAAAAAACAGGATTAAAGAAAACTCCCGATTTAGCAGAAATAGGGATTAATGGAAGTTTAGAAGAAAAAACAAATTTTATCAAAGAGAATTTAAATAAAGAAATTTCTCTTTCAGATGTATTTGAAGTAAATCAGCTTGTTGATGTAAGGGGTTTAACGAAAGGTAAAGGCTTTTCTGGTCCTGTTAAAAGATTCGGGATTAAATTAAAGAGGGCTAAATCTGAAAAGGGTAGAAGAAGGCCTGGAAATGTTGGTCCTTGGCATCCTTCGAGAGTAACATTTAGGGTCCCAATGGCTGGGCAACTGGGAATGTTTACTCGAGTCCATTATAATCAAAAAATATTGGGTCTAGGCAAAGCTGAAAACGAATTCACTAATATTAAAAATTATGGGAATATAAAAACTGATTATCTTTTAGTTGCAGGATCAGTGCAAGGACCTTCAAAAAGACAAATATTGCTAACTGCTCCTCTTAGGGAGAGTAGAAAACAAAATAAAAAAGCTTATGAATTAGTAGGAATAAAATGAAAGCCAAAATATTAAACATCGAGGGAAAAGAAAAAGGAAATATAGATCTCCCAGAAATATTTGGGAAAAAAATTAGGGACGATATTATAGCTAAAGTTATAGAAACTAAAAAAACACAGCATCCTTATTCACCTTCACCTGTTGCTGGAAAACAATATTCTGCAAAAGGAAAAATAGTGCATAGAAGAAAAGTTTGGAGAAGTGGATATGGTCGAGGCCAATCAAGAGTACCGAGAAAGATTTTTTCGCAAAGAGGCTCCCAGTTTAATTGGGAGGCTGCAGAAGTTCCTCATTCAAGAGGAGGTATGAGAACTCACCCTCCAAAAATACTCCATTTCTTAAAAAGAAAGAGGATAAATAAAAAAGAGCTTAAAAAGGCATTTGAATCTGCAATGAGTGCTACAGCAAATTCAAAAAAAATAGCGGAAAAATATTCCAGCATAGAAGAGAATGAACTAAAAAATCTTCCATTTATTATAGAATCTAAAATTATTTCCCTAAATACAAAACAAAGAAAAAAAGCATTAAAAGAAATTTTGGGGGAAAAAATATATTCAAAGATCTCTCTTTCAAAAAAAGTTCGAGCAGGTAAAGGGAAGTCAAGAGGAAGAAAATATAAAGCAAATAGGGGATTATTATTTGTTGTAGGAAAAGAAGAAAAAATAAAGACAAAAGAATTTGAAAGCGTACCTTTAAACGAATTAAAAATAGAAGACATCGCAGAGGGAGGGGCTGGAAGACTAACCCTTTATACTGAAGAAGCAATTAAGGAATTAAAATTGAAGGAAAATAAAAAATGATGAAAAGTTCAAATAAATTTTTAGTGCATTCTCTAAATGAACAGAGGTTTTTGTAAAATGAAACCCTTAACAACTGAAAAAGCAGTGAGAAATATTGAATTAAATAATGTTTTAACTTTTGAGACAGATAAAAGAAAAAATAAAACAGAGATAAAAAAAGAAATTGAAGAACTTTTTAGTGTAAAAGCGGATAAAGTAAGTACATTAAATAAAAAGAATAAAAAAATTGCATATGTAAAATTAAATAAAGAATATCTTGCAATAGATATTGCAACCAAGTTGGGAATGATGTAAAATGGGTAAAAGAATAATTCAACAAGCTAGAGGAAAGGGAAGTTCCACGTATAGAGTAAGAAAAAAGGGATTTAAATATAGAATCCAAATACCAAAAAAATTAGAAGGGAAAGGAAAAATAATAAAATTGGTTAATTCTTCTGCACATAGTTCACCTCTTGCAAAAATAAATTATTCAGGAGGTTTTTTTTATATTCCTGCTTGTGAAAAAATGTTTGAAGGGCAAATAATTGATTTTGGAGAAAATAAAAATGAAAGGGGAAATATTGTAAAAATAGGAGGTCTTCCTCCGAAAACGGAAATATGTTGTATTGAATCTAAACCGGGGGATGGCGGAAAATTTATAAAAACGGGTGGAAACTCTGCAATAACTAATAGAATAAAGGATAAAAGTGTCATAATAAATATGCCTTCAAAGAAACAAAAAAAACTAAATAAAAATTGTCGAGCGATTATTGGAAGAATTGCAGGCCATGGAAGATTAGAAAAACCTTTCATCAAAGCAGGCAAAAAACATCATCTAAAGAAATCAAAAAGTAAATTATGGCCAAGAACTGGAGCATTGAAGATGAATGCCGTCGACCATCCATTTGGTTCGGGAAGAGGAAAAAACCCTAAGAGCAAAATTGCCAAAAGAAATGCTTCTCCTGGATCGAAAGTAGGATTACTGAGGCCAAAAAGAACAGGTAAAAGAAAATAAAAATGGAAAAGAAAAAAGAATTTACATTTAGAGGGAAAACCCTTGAAGAATTGAAAAAATTAGATGTTAGGGAATTTGCAAAATATGTAAAATCGCGAGAAAGAAGAAATATCCTGAGAAATTTTCAAAGAATAGAAAATTTCATAAGAAGAGCAAAAGAAAAATCTTCAAAAAATAAAAGAATTAAAACCCATTTAAGAGATATCATTATTGTTCCTCAATTAGTCGGTATGAACATAAGCGTTTATAGAGGAAAAGAATTTGTTCCAGTTGAAATAACTACTGAAATGCTAGGACATAAATTGGGGGAGTTTGCTCTTACGAGATCAAGGATTATGCATACAAAGGCGGGAGTTGGGGCGACAAAAGGAACTAAACATAAATCAAAGAAATAAAATGGATGAAAAAAAAGAAAAACAAATTTTAGAAAAGAAAAAAACAGAAGAAAATCCTAAAAAAGAGATTGCAAAAAAGAGATTGCAAAAAAGAGAATCTTTTGTGAGAGGAACAAGCATTCCAATCTCTACAAAATATGCAAAAGAAATTTGTAGATTCATAAAAAATAAAAAAATTGAAAATGCAATAAATGATTTAGAACAAGTAATCAAAAATAAAAAATCAGTGCCTATGAGGGGAGAATATGGGCACAAAAAAGATTCAAAAATAGGGGGAAAATACCCGAAAAAAGCTGCAGAACAATTTATAAAATTAATTAAAAGTTTGTCGGCAAACTGCATAGTAAATGAAATAAATGAGCCTGTAATCTTCATCGCAATGGCGAATAAAGCGTCTAGGCCACTTGCTAAATTTGGGAGATGGCAAAGAAAAAGAACCCATATAAAAATAATTGCTAAAGAAAAAAATAAATTAAATGGAGCTAAAATTAAACGTAAAAAATGATCAAAATTTCAAATAAATTTTTAGTACATTCTCCAAATGAACGGAGGTTTTTGTAAAATGGATCAAAAAATCATGGATGTTTTAGTACATTCTCCAAATGAACGGAGGTTTTTGTAAAATGGAAGAAAGAAAAACGGTAAATTTCAAGAAAGAAGAATATTCAATTAAAGAACACATAAAGAAATCGATTGGAAAGGGGAAAGTTAGCAAAGTAATTATTGAGTATACTCCTGTTGGAGAAAAAATAATCCTTTCCACCCATAAACCTGGATTAATAATTGGTAGAGGAGGGGGAAAAATTGCAGAATTAACGGAGTTACTAAGAAAAAAATTCAAATTAGAAAATCCTCATATAGAAATTAATGAAATAATGCAGCCAGAATTTGATGCTCAAGTAATGGCAGATGAAATTGCTTTGGGATTAGAGAGATTTGGACCTCTTAGATTCAAGGTTATTGCTTATAAAACACTCGGTAAAATGATGAAATCTGGAGCATTAGGTGCTGAAATAAGATTAAGTGGAAAACTTCCAAGTACAAGAGCTAAAACTTGGAGATTTGCTCAAGGATATCTAAAGAAAACGGGAGAAAGTGCAAAAGTAGTAGATAGAGCGCAAGCAAGAGCAGAAACGAAACCTGGAACAGTAGGGGTTAAAGTTGCGGTATTGCATCCAAATGCTAAATTAAAAGACAAAATAGATATTAATGAAGAACTTATAGATAAATTAAAAGAAAATACTGAAAATAAGGATAAAAAACCAAAGAAAAAAACTAGGAAGAAGAAAAAATGAAATTTAAAGAATTATCGCAACTATCAAATAAAGAAAGAAAGAAAAAAATGAAAGAATTAAAAACTGAACTTATGAAAACAAAAATTTCAAAAGAAGGTGCAAAGACAAGAGATATAAAAAAAATGTTGGCTAGATTGAATACATTAGAAAGAATGGAAGGAGGAAAAAAATAAAATGGAAATTTGTCCAAAATGCGGGTTGCCTAAACAAGCTTGTATGTGTGAACAAATTGTTAAAAGCTCACAAAAAATTAAAATTGGCACAGATAAAAAAAGATATGGTAAAACTGTAACAGTAATAGGAGGTTTTGATACTGGAGTCGATGTAAAAAAAATTGCGAAAACACTAAAAAATAAATTAGCATGCGGAGGAACCCATAAGGATAATACCATTGAATTGCAAGGAAATCACACTAACAAAATAAAAGAACTTCTTATAAAAGAAGGATTCGAAGAAGAATCAATCGAAGATTAAAATGAATGAAAAAAAACAATCAAAAAATATTGAAATAGAAAAAACTGGAAATAAAATAAATGCTAGAGGCAGAACATTTGAAGGAGAAGTTACTAAAAAATTTTCAAAAAGAATTGTCCTTGAATCTGAAAGAACAATATATATTAAAAAATATGAAAGATATAGTATGTCAAGGACAAAAATTCATGCAAGATTGCCTGAATCAATGGAAAAAGAAATTGAAATAGGGGACAAAGTTAAGGTTCAGGAATGTAGGCCATTAAGTAAGTTAATCCATTTTATTGTAATTAAAAAAATAGGAGACAAAAAGAAAAAATGAAAGCTATAAGCGCTAAAGCTACAGAAAGTTTAAATCTTGGAGCAAATATTCTCGTAGCAGACAATAGCGGTGCAAAAAGGGCAAAACTAGTCTCAGTAAAAAAAAGCAAAGCAAAAAAAGGAAAGCAAAATTGTGCAAAAATTGCAGACTGGGTAAAAGTTAGCGTAAAAAAAGGGATTCCTGATATGAAAGGTAAAGTTTTTGATGCAGTTATAATCAGACAAAAAAAATCTTTTAGGAGATTAAATGGTGAAAGAATTTCTTTTGAAGACAATGCCGTAGCTATTTTAAAAGATGATAAAGGAAATCCTAAAGGAACACAAATTAAAGGGCCAATTGCAAGGGAGGTTCAAGAGCGATGGGCGCAAGTTGCTAAAATCGCTTCAATAGTATATTAAAATGAGACAAAAATTTTCAAAATCTTGGAGAGCCAGTAAAAAACCTAAAAAACAAAGAAAATATAGAGCTAATGCTCCATTACATTTAAAGAAAAAATTTGTTAAAGCAAATTTATCAAAAGAATTAAGAAAAAAACTAGAAAAAAGAAAAATGCAAGCAAAGAAAGGAGATTCTGTAAAAATAATGAAAGGTAAATTTAAAGGAAAAACGGGAAAGATACTTGAGGTAAAATTAAAAGAATCAAAAATAATTATTGAAAATATAAACGTAAAAAAACAAGATGGTTCAAAAGTAAATGTTAAGCACCAACCTTCAAATTTACAAATAATTGAATTGGGAGAACGTGAAAAAACTCAAAAAAAAGAAAAACCTAAAAAAGAAGAAAAAGAACAAACTAAGAAAGAGAAAACGGAGAATAAAAAATGACTCACCTTAAAAGACTAAAAACTGCGAAAGAATGGCCCTCAACGAGAAAGGGGACGGCATTTATAGTAAGAACTCTTTCAAAAAAAGGTGTCCCATTACTAATAATCTTAAGAGACATGTTAAAAATAGTTAAAAATAGAAAAGAAGCAAAAAAGGCATTAAGAAATAAAAGTGTTTTAGTAAACGATAGACCGGTAAAAAATGAAAAAATAGGGATGACTATTTTCGATACAATTTCTTTAGTGCCTTCAAAAATAAACTATAGGGTAACTTTAAATAAAAAAGGAAAATTTGAGGTGGAAGAAATAGGCGAAAAAGAATCTAAGAAAAAAATTGCAAAAATAATGAATAAAAAAATATTGAGGGGGAAGAAAACCCAAATAAATTTGAATGATGGAAGAAACTTCATTTCAGAAAAACCTTGCAGAAGAAATGATTCTGTTTTAATAAATCTAGAAAATAAAAAAATAGAAAAGTTTTTACCTTTAGAAAAAAATTCAAATGTTTTAGTTTTTGCAGGAAAACACGCGGGAGAAAGAGGAAAAATCGAGAAAATGATTCCTGAAAGAAAAATGGCAAAAATAAATAATGGTAAAGACAAAGTTAACATTTTAATTAAACAGCTGATGGCGGTTGAATGATGGATCAAAATAAAATGAGAGAAATAAAGATAGAAAAAATTGTTTTAGGTATAGGTGGTACTGCGGACTATCTCGAAAGAGGAGTTAAATTACTTGAACTTCTGGCTCCTGAAAGAAAAATTGCTAAAATAAAATCTAAAAAAAGAATTCCTTCGTTAGGAGTTAGGCCTGGTTTAGAAAACGGAGCAGTAGTTACAATAAGAAAAAACAAGGAAGAATTGTTAAAAAAACTTTTAGATGCGATAAATAACATATTAAAAGAGAAACAAATAAGCGAGAATAATTTTTCATTTGGGATAAAAGAATATTTAGAAATTCCGGGAATAGAATATCAAAGAAATATTGGGATTATGGGTCTTGACATTACAGTTGTTTTTAAAAGGGCTGGGAGGCGAGTGAAATTGAGGAAAATCAAAAGGGGAAAAATACCTAAAAAACAAAAAATATCTAAAGAAGAGATAATTAAATTTATGGAAGAAAACTTCCAAACGAGGTTCGAATAATGGGAGCAAGCGATTGGAAAAAAGTATTCAAACAATTAAATGCAAAACCTGCAATTAAGCAAAAATTTTTGAAGCATTGTAAGCCAAAAGAAAGAAAATTTGGAATTGCCGCTCAAAAATGTGAGAAATGTAAAAGGCATGGAGCACATATAAAAACATATGGATTAAACTTGTGCCGTCAATGCTTTAGAGAAATTGCAGAAGAAATAGGATTTAATAAATATTCATAGGAGGAAAAAATGAGTCACGACATTGTTGCTGATGGATTAAATATAATAAAAAACGCGAAAAAGGCAAATAAAGAAACAGTAAAGATAGATAGGATTTCAAATCTATTAATTGAGATTATAAAAATAATGAAACAAAAAGGTTCAATTAAAAAATATAAAATAGACAGTAAAACAAAATCACTTCATATTACAATAGGAAATTTATTTAACTGTAACTCTGTTAAACCTAGATTTACCGTTAAGAGGGAAGACGTTGAAAGATACAGAAGAAGATATCTTCCATCTAGGACGATGGGAACTTTGATTATTTCTACAAACAAAGGATTACTCACGCACGAGGAAGCAGAAAAGGAAAAAATAGGAGGATGCTTAATTGCTTATTTTTATTAAAAATGAAAAAAGAATTATCTCAAAAAATAGAAATTCCTGAAGAGGTAGAAATTACTATAAAAGATAATGAAATTACAATAAAGGGTCCAGAAGGGGAGACTAAAAGAGAGTTTAATTTAGGTAAAGTAAATATTTCTAAAAAGGAGGATGAAATTATTTTGGAATGTAAAAAAGCAACAAAAAGGGAGAAGAAAATAATGAACACTACAAAAGCTCATTTACTAAATATGATTAAAGGGTGTTCTGAAAAATTTGAATATAAATTAAAAATTTGTTCTAGTCATTTTCCTATGACTGTAAAAATAGACGAGGGAAAAGCCATAATAAAGAATTTTTTAGGGGAAAAGATAGATCGAAAAGTTAAAATTCCAAAAAACGTGGAAGTAAAAATAGATAAAGATTTCATCACCATAAATTCATTGGATAAAGAAGATGCAGGTCAAACTGCTGCAAATTTTGAAAGTGCTACAAAGATTAGAAAAAGAGATAATAGGATTTTTCAAGACGGAATCTATATAATAAATAAAGCTGGAAGGGACATCTAAAATGAAATTTCTAAGAAGAACATCAGAAAGATATTCAAAATTAGGTAAAAAGAGAAAGAAGAAGCAAGTCTGGAGAAGGCCTACTGGAAGAGATAATAAAATGAGGGAGAAAAGAAAAGGGTATCCT
>CAZXCF010000018.1:0-12012 GCA_964638995.1 Candidatus Woesearchaeota archaeon
TTAACTCCGGATTTGATTAAATTTGAGGCTACACTCATCCCCAATGCATAACTAAATCTTTCCAATTCGCCGGTTAATTTCTTTTCCGTCATATTGTTTTTCTACTTTAAGAGGTGCGAAGATAACGTAATTTTTTGGCAATTAAATATTTGATTTGGATTGTTGTATTTATTATAGCTTCTACTGCTATTTATTCACTATTGGGGAGGTTGGGAATTTTATGAAATTTCTTAATAAAAAAGGAGAGTTAACAACTCAACAAATAATTGTCATTATCATTTTGATAACTAGTTTTATTGTTGTTCTTACTTTTTTATTTTTATTGGATTTTCCAGAAGAATCTGAAAAAGAACTCTGTAGAAATTCTGTTCTTTCTAAGGCGTCTCCAATTTCAGGAATAAAAGAAACCCCTTTAAATTGTTATACTAGTTATGTTTGCATTACAGAAGATGGAAGTTGTGAAGGGATGGTTGATCCTCGAAAAGAAAAAGTAAAAACCTTAAATGAAACTTATGAAGTTCTTGCAAATGAAATGGCTGATTGTTGGTGGATGTATGGGGAGGGAAAGATAAATTATATTGAGAAAGAATTTGTAAGAGATAATTATTGTTCTATTTGCAACCAAATTTTATTTGATGATAGCTTAAAAAATATTGAAGGTATTGAAGATGGAAATATTAGTAAAAATAAGTTATACAATTATTTAATTGAAGAGGATTACAATGAGGATGTTAGCTATGCACTTTATTTGTTTGGAGCTGATGGTTTAATTTATCTTAAGGATGCGTTAGAGAAAGGAGAAGATTTTGGAGAAATAAGGATTGGAAAAGAACATCAGCAACATCTTGTCATGGGGATTACAAGCCAATCTTACGATGCCGTTTCTGGAGTAATAAGAGGGGCTGCAGCTACAGGCGCAATTGGTGCTTTTGTTGTTTGTCCCTTTACAGGAGGAGCAGGCTGTGTTGCAGGAGCAGTGATTATTGGAGGCGTTATCGGAGCAGGAGCTATACAAGTTTCAGATCTTGTTGATCCAGAAATAGGCGCATTAGTAATAGAAGGAGAGTCAGGGAACCAATTTATGGCTCCAACAATTCAGGAAGCAAAATCTGAAAAATTTAAGGCATTGAATTGTGAAGAAATAGTTTCTTATACATAAAATGATTTTTAAGAAAAATAAAAAAAAAGGTGAACTCTTGATCGAGAATGTTATTTTTATTATTTTAAATGTTATTTTTTTGACAATTTTAATTTTGTTTTTGACTCAGCAAGGAAGTGGAGCAAAATTATTAGAGAAAACTCATTCAAAACAGATTGCATTGCTTGTTGATTCTTCTCAACCTATTATGAAAATAAAAATCAATATGGAAAAGGCAATGGAGGCTGCAAAAGAAAACGAATTTGATTTTTCTAAAGCAGTAAAAATAAGCGACAATGTTGTCCATGTTCAATTAGATGCAAAAGGAGGTTTGAGTTATTCTTTTTTTAATGATGTTAAAGCAGATGCTTTTCCTGAAAAAATAGAAGGGGAGCATACTGGAAATTATGTTATAACTATAAATAAAAAATGAATCTTAATAATAAAAAAGCTTCAGAAAAAATTCTTTCTATTTATTGGTTTGTGATTTTGACAATTGTTGCGGGAGGGATTGTTGGAATGGTTATGCTTTTTTATGGGGCTCCATATGATGTTCGAGATATTGAATCAAACATTATGGTTGATAAAACCATAGATTGTTTATCTGAGAATGGAAAACTAAATTCTGTTATTTTTTTAGAAAAAGGTTTTAATGAAAATCTTAGTTTGATTGATGAATGCAATTTTAATTTCAAAACAGAAAAAACTTTTAAAAATGAAGGCCAGTATTTTTTAGAAGTTATTTTTTATGTTTTAGGTTCTGAAAAATCTCTTTTAACATTGTCTGAAGGAAATTTTAATCTTGCTTCAGAGTGTGAAATTAAAAGTAAAGAAGATGAAAGATATAAATCAAGAGCATATTGTTTAAACAGGGAATTTTATTCTTCAGATTCTTCTGGAAAAGTTTATAGAATAAATATATTGTCTGTTATTAGGAAAACCGAGAAAAATGTTAAATAAAAAAGCACAAGTAGGAGAAACAGCGACATGGTTAGTTGCAACTTTAATAATTGTAGTTTTATTGTCTATTTCTCTTTACGCCTCTTCCGCTTTAGGTAAAACTAAAAAAGTTTCTTCAACAGATTCTCTTTTTTCTTTAGGATATTCTAAAACAAGAGATTATGCCATGCAAGAATCTTTATTTACTTATTTTACTCTTAATAATTCAGGGAATAAAACCGAACTTTTAAAGGACTTAGAAAATAAAAGCGAAGAAGATTATTTTTATGACGATTTCGATTCTAATTTCAAGAAAATTAAATTCGTTTTGAATGATAATGGATAATTTTAAAGTTTTTAAAAATAAAAAAGGAGATGTACCTGTAACAATATTGGTTTTAGGAGTTTTTGTAGTTTGCAGTTTGGCCCTTGTAAGTTTTTATTTGGCTTCTTTTAAGGTTGAAAATAATTTTGTTGGACTGGAACTGATGGATAAAATGAATTATAAAATTAAAGAATATAATTTTTATAAATTAAAAGGATTGTCTAAAGAGCAGTTTGCTGAGAACGTTCCTTTTGAAGAAAACTTTTTTCTTGGAAATGAAAATTCTAAAACCTATTTTGAAATAAATGAAACAGGTAAAATAGACATTGGATTTTGGAACAAAGAAAAATTTTTGTTTTCAATTAAATATTATGTTTCTGAAGATTAATTTAAAATAATAAGATTTATAAATAAATTAAACTTAGATTAGTTATAAAAAGGTGAAAATGTTAAATAAAAAAGCTCAAGGTTTAAGCACTACAACTATGATTCTTTTAGTTTTAGGGATATTGGTTTTAGTGGTTTTGGTTTTGGGTTTTACAATTGGGTGGAATAAATTGGCTCCTTGGCTTTCTTCAAATAACGTGGATTCAGTTGTTACTTCTTGTGAAGTGGCCTGTACTACCGGAAGCACATATGGTTTTTGTTTTCAAGAAAGAGATTTAAAAGCAGATAATGAAGAATTAGAAGGGGTTACATGTAATTATTTGAATCAGCAACACCCCAACTATGGCATAAATGAGTGCCCAAGTATTTCTTGTAATGTGGTATACGTAGATACGTTGGATGAAGCGGTTTGTGAAGGTAATGAAGGAAAAACAGTTCAAGCTTTAGTCGACAATAAACTAGAATCTAAACAGTGTTAAAATGAGTTATTGTTCTAATTCTGGAAAAAGGAATAAGAGAAAAGATAAGAAAAAAGAAAAAAAGAAACATCCCTATAAGAAGGGCGGAAAATACCGTGGGACAAAGGTTAAAAATTGAATTTAAAAAATTACAGGTTTTTAGAACCTATTCGCTTTTCTAATATCTGAAGAGGAAAATCAAATTGAACAAAAGTCAAAAATTAATTGAGAGATATTTTTATAAATCTCTTTTATTTTAACTTTTTATGGAATTTAACGTTCTTTTTTTGTCTGTTTTAGCTTTTGTTTGGATTAGTTTTGCAGTTATATTTGACTTGAAAAAAAGAGAGATTCCTAACTGGCTTAATTTTTCTTTAATTATTTTTGCAATAGGATTCAGGTTTTTTTATTCTCTTTTTCTTGAAGTAGGGTTTGCTTTTTTTTATAGGAATATTTTTCGTTTTTGGAAATTTATTTTATTATTGTAGGGTTTTTGCAGGAGGAGACGCTAAATTAATGTTTGCTCTTGGCACTATAATCCCCTTTTCGAATGTTTTTGAAATTAATATCGTCCTTTTTGTTTTATTTTTATTTCTATTCTTTTTTTCTGGAGCAGTGTATAGTCTTTTTTCAAGTTCTTATTTAGTCGCTAGAAATTTTAAAAAATTTAAAAAAGAATTTTTTGTTCAATCCAAAAAAAATAAAAAATTAATTCTGGGAACATGTTTTTTAGCTATTTTAATTGCTTTAGGAGGGTTTTTTGATTCAATTCTTTTTTGTTTGAGTATTTTTGTTTTTGTTTTACCTTATCTTTATGTTTCTGCTAAAGCAATAGACGAATGCTGTATGATTAAAAAAGTTTCACCCAATAAAATTACTGAAGGAGATTGGTTATATCAAGACGTTAAATTAAACGGAAAAACAATAAAAAAATCTTGGGACGGGCTTTCAAAAGAAGAAATTAGATTGTTAAAAAAACATAAAAAGAAAGTTTTAATTCGTTATGGAGTTCCTTTTTCTCCTAGTTTTTTACTGGCATTTATAATTTTTGTTTATTTTTGGTTTTCGAGTTATTGGAAAATATTCTTTCTAGGATTTTTTTAAGAAGTTAAGGCAACCTTTTAGGTAGCCAGTAAAAAGAACCCTCTGGTTCTTTTTGAATCTCCTCAAAACACTGAAAGGCGATTTTTAAACACCTCTACAAAATCGCTAAGGCAATCTTTTAGGTAGCCAGGTATTTTTTTCTGTAATTTGTTCTTCTTTTTCTTCTTTTTCTTTTGTTTCAGGTTTTTCCATTCTCAGTTCATTTTGGAGTTTTTCTAAAATATCTTTAGGAGCCTGTTGCCTAGAATTTTCAAGCGTTTTTTCATCGTAGATAGGGATTATCGATATACTTCCATGCCCAAACATTTCTGATTTTTCTATATGCATTTCTTTAGCATCTAGCTTTCTTTTTAATTGTTCGGATATCTTTTTTGCAAATTTTTCAACTTCTAGAGGTATTTCTTTAACATGTTGAATTGGAAGAATAAGGGTATGGCCTCTGGAGATAGGATTTATGTCTAATACTGCAATTGCTCCAGGATTTTCTGCAATTTTATATGAAGGTATTTTTTCTGAAAGAATCGAACAAAAAATACATTCTTTTTCCCCCTCTCCTGATTTTATTAAATTATTTTGCACTAAGAATTCTTCTAGTTGCGTTTCATCCATAAGTTTTATTTTTTCAATTGCATCTGCTTTTTTATCTTCAGGAAAAGTGCTTTCTATTTGCTCTATTATCTGTTGTTTTATTTGTTCAATTTGTTCTTTTGGTAATGCCATCAAGAATTCCTCTTATTTATGCAATCTTTCTCATGTCAATAAGTTCACATGAATTCACATCATCTATTTCAGAAAATTTTTTTTCTATTTCTTCTAACCCTTTTTCTTCAGGGTAAGAAAAAAATACAATTATTGCTTTTAATCCAAATGCGATTGGTTCTTCAGAATATTCTTTATTTGTTCCGCCAAATTCTTCGACTATTTTTTTTGCAGATTCTTTTATCCCTTCTAAATCCACGTCAGGAGATGTTGGCATTAACTTGTATTTTGCACCACTTATTCCAGCCATAATTTAATGTAATCGAATTAGTTTATAAATGTAATGGGTTTTTATTTTGATATTTTGCCAGTATCACAATCCTTATAAAAGAGAGGTTATTTTTTTTAGAAAGATAAAATGAACGATGAAAATTTTGAAAAAGTTTTAGACAAGATTGCAAGAACTTCAGGATCAGATAAAGAAGAGGTTAGAAGAAAGATTGAAGCTAAAAGAGCTAAACTTTCAGATTTGATAAGTTATGAAGGAGCTGCACAAATTGTTGCTGCAGAATTGGGTGTTGATTTTGAGAATGAACAATTAAAAATTGACGAATTGCTCCCTGGAATGAGAAAGGTTAATGTTGTCGGGAAAATAATTAATTTATTTCCAGTAAGAAGCTATAAAAATAAAAAAGGAGAGGATTCAAAAGTTGCTAATTTAGTTATTGCGGATGAAAGTTCTAACATTAAGGCTGTTTTATGGGATACAAATCATATTGAACTCATCGAAAAAGGAGAGGTTATTGAAGGAAGTGTTGTGGAAATTTCAAATGCTAGCATGAGAGATAATGAGCTTCATTTGGGAAGTTTTTCAGAATTTAAAAAAAGTGGAGAATCTTTAACTGATGTTGTTACAGAGAAAATTATAAAAGAAAAAAATATTTCTGATTTTGCAATTTCTGAAGATGTTAAAACAAGAGCATTTATTGTTCAAAGTTTTCAACCCAAATTTTTTCATACCTGTCCAGAATGCAGAAAAAAAGTTGCAACAGATGGAGAAAACTTTGTATGTTTAGAACACGGGAAAGTTGTTCCCGAAAAAAAGGCTTTAATTAATATTGTTTTAGATGATGGGACAGAAACAATTAGATCAGTATTATTTCATGATAACCTTCCTTTGTTAGGTTTAACAGAATTAGACGATATCCAAAAAATAACAAGTCAAAGAGAGAATTTATTAGGAAAGGAGATGTCTTTTTCTGGGCAAGTTAGAATGAACAAATATTTTAATGAGCCTGAATTTGTTATTAATTCTGTTCAAACGATTAATTTAGATGAATTACTTGCAAAATTAGAAAAAAAATAATATATTCTCTAGTAAATATTTCTTTATAAAACCCTGATCTTTGGTATTTTTATGGAAAACGATTATATTAAATATGCTAAAGACTTTAAACATAAATCATATTATGAAAAAATAGTGCCTCGTGATGATTCATTATTTAAAGAGCAATATGATGGAATTTGCGATTTAATGGTAGTTAATTCTGAAAAATATTTTACAAATCACACAAAACTTATTGATGAAAAAGGTAACAAAACAGCATATTTTTTTAATGGAGATATAAAATTGAGCATGAGCTATTTAGACAGAAGTGAGAATGAAAAGAAACTTAAGATTAAAGTATCTGCAAAAACAGGTTCTCTTTTAAATTCTATTAAAACATCTTTAGAAAGAAGATTAAGTTAAATTTAAAATTCCCTTTTTCTTAGATTTTTTATGTTAATAAAAACTCATTTGGCTATTAGTATTTTTTTTATTTTATTATTATTGCCCTTTGTCAACAATAAAATTATTTTTGTTATTTTGGCTTTACTTTCTACATATATTCCAGACTTAGATTTAAGTAGTTCTAAATTAGGAAAAAAGAAAGTATTTAGGCCAATACAATTTTTTGTGAGTCATAGAGGTTTTTTTCATAGTTTTAGCTTTTTATTTCTGATGACTTTTTTGTTATTGCTTTTTCTACCCCTCTTGGCTTTAGGGTTTTTTGTGGGTTATTCCTCTCATCTTTTTGCCGATTGTTTTACTCCTCTGGGCATTTATCCTTTTTATCCTTGGAAAAGAAAATCTACAGGCAGGATTCATACTGGAGGGAGAAAAGAGATGGCATTGTTTGTTGTTTCTATTTTCTTAGATTTGTTTCTATTTTCTAAATATATATTTGCTAGTTAAACAATCTTTATAAAGGAAAAAAGGTTTTTTTTATTATGGCTAGTAAAAGTGCTAAAAAAATTAAGGACGCTGTTTCTGGGGAAGAAGAGAAAAAAACTAAACCAAAAAAAACCAAAGAACCTGAGTTAACAGACTTGCCTGGTATCGGTCCTGCAGTTGCAGTTAAGCTAGAAAATTCAGGGATCTTTGATTTAATGTCTTTGGCTGTATCGAGTCCTGCTTCATTATCTGATGCTTCAGGAATAAGTAGCGCTGTTGCTAGAAAGGCAATTCAAGCTGCCAGAGATATGCTTGATTTAGGCTTTCAAGATGGAATGGAATATTCTAAGAAAAGAGGAGATGTTTCTCATATTACTACTGGAAGTGAAAATCTTAATAATTTATTAGGTGGAAAAGGGATTGAAAGTAGGGCAATTACAGAAGCTTTTGGAGCTTATGGCTCAGGGAAAACGCAAATAGGTTTAACTTTAGCAGTAAATGTTCAGCTTCCAAAAGAGAAAGGGGGAGCGGGTGGAAAATGTGTTTTTATTGATACAGAGGGTACATTCAGGCCTGCAAGAATAAAACAAATTGCAGAATCAATGGACGCAAATCCCGAAAAGGTTTTAAAAAATATTTTTGTTGCACGAGCGTTTAATTCAGACCACCAGATGCTTTTATTAGAAAAAGTTAGCGAGATGGTTAGAAATGGTGAACCGATAAAATTAGTTGTAATTGATTCTTTGACAGCTCATTTTAGATCTGAATATTCTGGAAGAGGTCAGCTTGCGGACAGGCAACAGAAACTCAATAGGTATATGCATGACTTGATGAAGATGGCAGAAACAAATAATCTTGCAGTTTATGTTACAAATCAAGTAATGGCAAATCCAGCCCAATTATTTGGAGATCCTACTACAGCCATCGGAGGAAATATTGTTGGACATGCATCTACATATAGAATGTATTTAAGAAGAGGAAAACAAGGCTCAAGAGTTTCAAAGCTTATAGATTCTCCGAATCTTCCGGATAATGAATGTGTTTATTTTGTTTCAAACGCGGGAATTGTAGATAAACTTTAAAATGGAAAACCGGTTAGGCCTTTTTGAAATTTACGATCTCTGTTTAAAGGACTTTTATTCTAAGGCTAAACATTATTTAATGCAAGCGAGTTATAACTATACTCGGTCAAAAAATACTTCAGTTAAAAAATTTGAAGATAGGGGAGACAACTATAAATCGGAAGGTTTAGAAAAAATTAGACAAGGTAAAAAATTATTAAAAATTTTTTCTGACGAAGGATTTTCAATAGAATCATATTCTGAAAAATTTAAATCTCTTGAAGAAAAAACAAATCTTTTAGGGAATTCTATAGCCGTTTTAAAGAAGAAAATTGTTTATGAACACCGGAAAAAAAGATGAAAAGAAATAAATTACTTTTTTTACCTGCTTGTTTAGAAAAAGCGATATCCGAAGAAGCAATTGCCCTCGGTTTCGAAAAGAATTATGATGTTTATTTAGTTCCTGGAGGTTCAAAAGTTAAAAAGATTATAGAAAATTATGATTTTAAGAAACTGGAAAAAATTATAGGGGTTGCATGCGGAGATGAGATTAAGCTTATGGAAGAATATGCAAAGAGTAAATACTTGAATAAAAGTAAAATTTATAGCATCGAATTAAAAAAAGAAGGGTGCAGCGAGACCTTTTTTAATCTTGATGATCTTTTGAATATCCTTTAATTAACTATTTCTGTTTCATCAAACCATAACTTTATTTCTTTTTCCGCATTTTCAGGAGAGTCTGAGCAATGCACGACATTTTCAAAAACTCCTGTTTTAGAGTTTATTCTTCCATATTTTCCCCTTATAGAAATAAAATTAGCTTCTTCCGGGTTTGTTGATCCTGCAATTTCTCTCACTTTTTTTATTGCATTTTCTCCTTTATAGATCATCGCTAAAACTCTATCAGTGTGATATTCTCCTTGTAGATATTTTAAAACTTCTTCAAATACATCGGGTTTTTCCTCTTTTAGGTGTTTGTAATGCTCTTCTGCAAGTTTTCTTGAAACATTTAAGATTTTTGCAGCCACAATTCTTAGCTCTGTTTCAGATAATTTTGAAATTATATTTCCTGTTAGGCTCTTTATAAGTCCGTCAGGCTTTATTAAAACAAGGGTCCTTTGTTCGTTTTTTTCTTCCATGTATGTGATTTATTATAATGGGTTTAAAAACTTATCTTTTCTTTTAGTTTATGAGAAGGAAAAATTACAGTTAAACCAGGTTATGATGGCCATTATGGTAAAAGTATTTTAAATGAAAGACGGGAGAAGCTTTTTTAGTTTTTTCTAATTTTTCTTGGGTCAGTTATTTTTGGAGCATCTCTAATTTTTACAAACTTGTAATGCGCACTCGACGTTTCCGATTCACATTTAGGGCATTTGTATTTTATAGTATACTCTGAACAGTTTTTACATTTTTTTAGTTTCATTTTAGAAAAATTATTTTCCAGTTATATTTTGAACATATTCTTTCAATCTTGAGGTTAAATGCCTTCCAAATTTTTCCTCTATTTCTTCTGCAGATTTTACCCAAATTAATTCCTCATCTTCTAATGACTTTTCTTTTCCATCTGAAATTTCGCATAAAAAATAAAGATTTAGTTTGTCATTGTCTTTTCCTTTTAGATGATTTCTTGCAAATACCACGCCCAGATTTTTAACTTCATAGCCAGTTTTTTCTTTTACTACTCTTTTTAGGCTAATATCTAGATCTTCTTCATAATTTAAATCCCCGTCTAGAAAACTATATTTTTCTTCATCTTTTCTTTTTCCTAAAAGTATCTCTTTTGTTTCGGGATTAAATACGATTCCAATGATTTTTACTTTAAATGTTGCACGTTCCATTTTATTTCTAAGTTATTTGATTATTTAAGGATTTCTATTCTATTTCACTAAAATTTATTTTGTATTTTTTTGATTTTTTATCTATTTCTTCAAATATTCTTTTTATTTTATTGTCCGCTTCTTTTACATTTTCATCTTCTGTTTCAATGGAATATTTTCCTGCAGAAATATAGCTTATTTTGGCGTTTTTAATTGAACCCAAAATCTTTTTAATTAAATCTAATCCATCTTCTTCTTTACTTGTAAATACAAATTCTTTTTTTATTTTTTTTATTTTTGATCTCTGTTTTTTTATTATTTCGATTATTTCTTTTGCTTTTTCTTTTCCAATTATCTTTTCCAATTCTTTAGGGTTTTCTTTTGATTCTTCTAAAAATTCATAGATATTTTGGTTTTCTTCGATTTTTTTTATCGCTTCATTTGCTTTTTCTTTTAAAATGGTTTTTAATATACTCTTATACGATTTTTCATGTTTGATTTGCTCTAACATCTCTTTTTTTTCTTTTTGAGTCACCCTTCTTAATGAAAGATCTATCCTATTTGAAGAAATCCTTAATACTTTGCATACTATCTTTTTCTTTGGAACCACGTAATCCCGAATATTTCTTATTCTTCCTGGAGCTACTTCACTAAACACTATACTTCCTTCTCTTTCTTCTCCAGCTATATTTACGAAAACGATTGTTCCAACTATTCGGTCTACAGTGCATAAAACAATGTCTCCTATTTCTAATGTCATATTATTTCTAGAATTAGAGGGGTTTTAAAGCTTGTGAATTTTAATGAACTTTTTTTACACTTTTATCATTTCTACTTCTAAACTTTTTTTTAGTGTTTCTAAAAATTCCTTTTCTTTTTTTTGTTTAATTATGCACCCTGCCGCAGATTCGTGCCCTCCTACTTCTCCCCCCGTAAAACCTACAACTCTTTTTAATATGTCTTTTAAGTTTCTTCCATTTTTTCCAACCATTCTAGCTGAAACTTTTATTTTATCCTCATACTTTGCCATAGTAATTATTATTGTTTTTGGCTCATATATTGCAGAATTTGAAAGTATGCTTGTGATTGTCCCAGCCATTGTATCCTTTATATTTTCTTTAGCATTGATTATAACATATTTTTCTCCCTGTATTTTTTCTGCTTCTTGAGCAAACTTTAATCCCGAAATTAATTCTTGTTTGTATTTTGAATGTATTGATTCTGCCTTTTTTTTCGAATTAACTATTTCCATACATAGCTGTAATGCTATTTCCGATTTTCCATACCTTGAACATGCATTAATTTTTGCACTCATTTCTCTTGCATCCTCTAGTTGATTAAACAATTTTATCAAGAAAATGTCTCCAATTATTTCATTGTCTTTTTTTTGAGGATTTCTTAGCAATATTGCAGTGACTAGCCTTTCCATTTCATTTTTATCTAATTCTAAAAGTGTTTTGTATTTTCCATTTTCAGGATTTATCCCGATTTCTCTTAATAGTTCAAGAACTCCCTGAGTGTTTCCGGTTACTTCTGGGATGTAAGGGTTTGAGGAAAATTCTAAAACTCTATTGATCGGCCGTGTTGCAGGATAAAGTAATGCACCTCTTTTTTTTTGAATATCTGCATCTTCTAAGATTCCATTATTTAGTTTATCTATTTCTTTTTCTAGACAATCTCCCACCATTCCAAGTATGGCTAGTTTTCCATATTCTTTTACTTGGTTTTTTCCAAGTATTTCTTTGCAAAATAAATAAGTTAATCCTGATGCAGATATTTTTTGTTTCGGTTCATATGTCTCCGAATTGATTATTTCTACATTTTTTGGGATTTGTTCTACTCTGTTTGCTGATATTTTTTTTGCAA
>CAZXCF010000019.1:0-1718 GCA_964638995.1 Candidatus Woesearchaeota archaeon
AAAATTATGTACTCCTCTAAATTAATAAGAAATATGTCTAATAACAAAAAGATAAAGAAATTAAAAAGGAAAATTTTTACTGAAAAAAAAGAAAGCAGTATAAAATTCAAAGAAGCTAATGAAAGATTGGAGATTTATGAGGGGGCTAAAGCAGTAGTAACTACTAGAATCCATGTTGCATTGCCTTGCTTGGCCATGGGTACTCCTGTAGTCTTTATAGTTAATGATAAAAAAGATCCTAGATACAAAGGGCTTTTGGAATTATTTAATAGTTTATCTTATGAAGATGTTTTAAAAGATGGACTCAGCTTGGAAAAAATTAAGCCGAACCCAGAAAAGTACTTAAAATTGAGAGAAAAATTAGAAAAAGAAGTTCAGAAATTTATTGAAGATAATTAAATATCAAAAAAGGACTATTTTAGTCTTTTTTCATTTGTAAAAATATTTTGTAGTTGAATTATTATCTCTTAACAACCCAGTCATTACCATGTCCAAATATTGCTTTTTTACTCTTCTTTTTAAAAAAACGGTCTACTGCTAAAACAACATCTTTAAACCTATTACAATAATCATGTCCCGAGATTATCCCGCCTTCTTTAACAAGAGGATAATAATTTTCCAAGTCATTGTCTATATAGGGCGAATAGTGGTTTCCATCGATATACAAGAAATCTATTTTTTCTTTTATATCTTTTATGGCGTCATCTGAAAACTTTTCTATCCAAACTATTTTATCCTGATAAGGTTTCAGTAAATTGTGGCTTATTTTTTTTGCCTCTACAATGTGCTTATAAGATCCTGATTTTTTATAATCCTCATATCTTGCATAAGGATCTATAATATATAGCTTAGTTATGTTAAGATTTTTTAGCATATCAAGCGCATGTTTGCCCATAAAAGCCCCTATTTCGCAAGCAACTATCTTTTTATTCTTAAAGTGCTTTCTAGCTTCAATTATTGCCTGCCTTTCCTTGTGTTTCTTGGAAAAAAACACATTCATAAATTTAATATATCCTCTCTTTATTATGTCTTTTATTTTCATTTTAATAACTCTTTCAATCTTTTCCTTGTTTTACTTGACAAATATCTCTTTTTAAATTCTCCTCTAATCTCTTTTGAGTTGATTTTGTTTATTGTTTTTTCTTTTATTCTCTTAGCTAAAATCTCCCAACCACTTCCAGAAGCAACCCCTAAATAATCCTCAGAAATAATTTCCTTAATCGCCCCAGCATCATAACTCAAAACTGGAATTCCATACATAAATGCTTCTAAAATAACTAAGGGGAAACATTCGTTTTCATATCTTGTCGGGAAAACCAGAACATTCGTTTTCTCCAAAATCTTCTTTTTATCATCTCCATATTTGGCACCTAAATATTTACACTTTTTTTCTAAATTAAAATCCTTCAATTGTTTTTCAAACCTTTTCTTGAATTCGCTGTCTTGAAACTTTCCTACAAAGTTACATTCAAAATCAATTTTAGTTTTATTTAGTTCATTACAAATTTTTAAAACATCTAATGGGCCCTTAGATTCAATCATGTTTGATAAAAAAAGTAATTGTAGTTTTTTGTTTTTCTTTCTTTTTTCTATTATTTTCTTAAATTCTTTATCTGTTATCTCATCAGGAATGCCATTTGGAACAATTGAAACTTGGCTCTTTTTTGCAACGTTTGAAATATCTTTGAAAAGTAAATTTGAAAGAAGAATTATTTTTG
>CAZXCF010000019.1:1728-11836 GCA_964638995.1 Candidatus Woesearchaeota archaeon
GGTCTTTTATTGAATTTTTATATTTTTATCTGGTTTTGTATTTTTGAAAATAAACTTATAATATTTCTTGGCAAGTTTCTTTTTAGTTGTTTCTCTAGCACCCTTTGCATGAAAATGGATAACAACTCTCTTCTTGAATATTTTTGAGATTAAAACATAGATGCTATCTTTATAGAAAGCTATCCCTCTTGGAGCCATTTCTAAATAAATAATTTCAGGTTTGAATTTTCTTAGTTTCTTTATTAGTTCCGTATAAGTTTGAAAATATCCTCTTAGTTTTTTTAAGGATTTGCCACCTATTTCTTCTAAAGAATCGTATTTGTTTAACTTTATTTTTTCTACTTGAAAATTTTTGTCGTTATTTAATGAATTAAAATAATGCTCGTTCATTAATGCCGCGCCATGAAAAGGAGGGGTAAATCTCCCGAGGAACAAAATTTTCTTAATCATTTTTTTCTATGGAACCTCTGTTTAAATATTTAAGAGATAAAAAACTCTTCCAAACTTTATTTCCTGTCCTTTTGAAATCTGTGACTAAAAGGTACAGCCATTCTAAACCGATTTTCCTAAATAACTTTGGACAGGGTTTCTTTTTTTTAAGTAAAAAATTTAATCCTGCGCCGATATTAAAATAAAGGCATGGATATCGAATAAATAAATCATTTGAGAGGATCTCTTGTTTTGGGCTTCCAACCGCTACCCAAATATAGTCTGGTTTAAAATTTTTTATTAATTTTAAAATCTTGTTTATTTCATCTTTAGGAAAACTTAGATTATCAATATAAGAAGGATCATAAAACCTAACTTTTTTTTTAGATAAAAGTGTTTTATTTAAAAGAAGGGGAAAATCTTCTTTATTCAGCCCTATTATAAAATTTTTTTTATTTTCTATCTTTGGAGAGTTCAAAAAAAAATTAATAAATTCTGGGCCTCTTTTTTGTTTGATTTTTAATTTTTTTGAGATTAAAAAACTATCTGGAAAATTGATGTTTTCACCATGTAAAATTTTATTTTGATATTTGGAGGATTTATTAAACCACCAAAGAGTGTTCATATTAATAAAATTAAAAATATTTTTTTTATTTTTTTTTAAAAAAAATGAGGTGGGTTTATTCGTAATTTTTAACCTTGTCATTTTTTAATTAAAAAAAGAAGATATAAAAACATTACGATGAAAAGGGTCTAGACTATATTTTCTTGTGTTTTTCTGAAAACTATTTTCTTTAATAAATCTAAATCTTCTTTTGTTATCCCGTTTAGCAAAACCATTACTAAAAAATAAATTCCTACACCTAAGATAATTCCCAATATCCCCCAATATAAATTCATATCAATAAATGAATTAAACAAGATCAAAAATCCTGCCATAACTAAACTTGATATTAATGGCTTAATTAAGTAAATTTGTTCACCTCTTATTCCTGATAAGATTGTTAATTTCTTTTTTAGTGTAGCTAAATAAACCATTCGACTTGTTATTGTTGCTATTCCTGCACCTAAAATTGCAAATTCGGGCCCTTTGTTAAACCAAATTGGAAAATATTTAATAAAAATAAAATTCAAAATAATGTTCAATCCTAAAGAAGATAAGATTGCCTTAGTTAATATTTTTGGTTTTTCTCTTGCTTCAAATAATGTGGAATATAATACAACTAAAGGCATTATAAAAATTGTTAAAGCTAAAGCATAAAGAGGTATTGAAGAAACAATATACTCTTTTCCATAAATAGCTAAAATAAAATATTTTCCTAAAATCCAAATACCGAAAACAGAAGGTATTGTAAAAGTTACAATTGATTTAAATGCTTTTTTAAACCCTCTTTCAAACCTATCTCCTTTTATTTGAGTAAAAACAGGCAAAAAAACTGCTGCAAAGGCAAACAAACTTCCAGCAGAGGTTGCTAAACTAATTGCTGCTTTATAAAAACCTATATGTTCTGGAGAGACTGTTCTTCCTAGCATCAAAATATCTATTGAACCAAAAAACCTTAAGGAAATACTAACTAAACTTACAAAACCAATATAACTTAAGATTCTTTTTTTATCTATAGAATATTTTTTTTCCTTAATAAATATTTTTTTATCTGATTTAATAAAGGCGTATAATGATCCAAAAAACAATGCCAAAGCCAAAACAATAAAAGTTGTTGAAACAAGACTTGATTCAGAGATTAAATAAATCGCTAAAATAACTAATAAAATTCTGGAAACTTCAAAAATTAATTGCATGAAAGTTATTTGTTTAAGGTTTTTAAAGGCTGTAAAAACCGATTTAAAAAAACCAAAAAAGACCATCATTAAAATATAAAAACTTGCAAATAAAAGAGGAATATAAATTTCAGGTTTCTTAAATAATTCTACTGCAATAAACTTTCCTAGGATAATTATTATAAATATTACTGAAATAGTTAAATAAAATCTAAATCTAAATAAATACCTTACATAAGCTGTTGCTTTGCTATCCTCTTGTTTCCCTAAAGCCTCAGAAACATATCTAATTAATGTTTTGCCGATTCCTAAATCAGTGAACGTAATTAAAATTGTTGCAATTGAAAAAACCAAAGAATAAATCCCAAATAATTCGGGAAGCAACATTCTTGCTAAAATAATTGTAAATACTAAGCCTCCAATACGAGAAATAATCGTTCCTGCAAAATTATAGGCTGAATTTTTAATGGTCCTTTCAGTTAAAGACTCTTTTCCCATAATCAACCTTATTTTTTTAACTTTATAAAATCATAGATTATCGAAAGTTTGTGGAATCTATCCCAGTGTTGCAAATCATAAAAAGCGTCTGAGAGTATATGAAATGCAAACCCTATAAAAACATAATAAAAAAGAGAGTGAACAAAATAGCCTAAGAAAAAAACAAGAATTAGGGGCTCTATTCCGTGTAAAAAACAAACAATGTGTTTTCTTTGGTTTCTTTCTTTTCTAGATAATTTTAAAAATTTTTTTCTTTTTTTTACGAACCATTTGTAAGCTCTTTTTAATGATAAATCTTTTTTTATAAAAACATAAGCAACATAATGATCAAAGTCAATTAAAAACGAAGATAAAAAAATAATTACTGCTCCTAGTAAAGTCACAGAAGGGAAAATTAAGAACAAAATGATTGAAAAAATTAATCCTGCAAAAAAATGGAATCGGGGAAGCATTTTATTTTTCTATTTTTTTAATGAAGTCACTGAAAGCTGGACGAGTAATAAATACTCCTACACTTATCCCTATGATTGTTGTGATTGCAAATCCCTTAAGCAGTCCTGCTCCTGCCCATAAAAGAGGAAGTAAAGAAACTACTGCTGTAAAGTAAGCCCCCATTATTATTGTGAATGCCCTTTTTAGTTTTTGTTTTAAACTCAAAGTAAATTTGTTTTTTGATTCGTCCAAGATAATTATCATATCATCAAAACCTGTACCAACAGTTGCTAAAACTCCAGCTATACTTGCAAGATCCAGGTTCCAATCAATCATTGAAGCTATTCCCAATATGATTACTATTTCGGATAAAGAAGCAACGACAAGTGCAAGAGAGGATTTAATGTTTTTATATCTAATAAAAACAATGATTGAAGCTGCAATTAATGCGACTATTCCTGCGATGATTATAATCCTTACAAAATTTTTTCCCAAAGTTGGAGAGATAGTATCTAATTTTACGACTTCTAATTTATAGGGTAAGCTTCCTGTTTTAAGAACTGTTTTCAGTCGTTTCATTTCTTCTTGTGCAGACGCATAAGCCTCTTCAGTATTTTCACCTCTTTCTGAGCCTGAAATAGAAATCTGCGTTGTAACTCTTCCTTTAAGCGATTGGCTTATCTGAAGCGAACTAACCAATTTTTGATCGACATAAAGATCCAAAGGTTTTTCTAAATATTCGGGGTTTGATTCATTTGTTTCCAAATTATTAGTTATTTTGGCGTGCCTCTCGGCTGCTGCAGGGCTTAAAGTTATTGCGAATTGGAAATTACAATAATTTGATCCTGAAGGACAAGAAATCCTGGATGTTCTAGCATCATTACTTACCGAAGCAATATCTTTTTCTCCTCCGATAAAAACGGTTTTGTTTCCTATTTTAGCTTCAAACTCTCCCTGTTGTTCAACTAGTTTCTGTAAATCGTCAGGGGTAGCTCCGGCAATTTCAATTAACATGAAATGATTTCCAGACAAATCTGAAACGGGGCTTATTTTTATATCTGAAATGCCATAAACATTGAACCTGTTGCTAGTTATCTCTACAAGGTTATTAACTTCTTTTGAAGATAATTCTTTATTTTTTGCTTTAACTAAAGCTCTTGCCCCTCCTGCAAGATCTAAACCGGTTTTAATTTTTGTAGCTGGAATTTCAGAAACTAAAATCGGGGGAGCATTTTTTATAAATAATATTGCTTCAGATTCTTTTGTTTTTATTATTATTTTTTCTTCGGAATCGAAAGGAAAATTTGACTGGACAAAATCATAATAGTCATCAATATTTTCAATAGCGTTTCCGTTTATAGATTTTATTACTTGGCCTTGTTTTAATCCTTGTTCAAAAGCAGTTGAATTTTGCTCTATGCTTGTTATTAAAACCCCCTTTTCTAAGAATGATGGAGGCAATCCAAACATAGCTAAGAAAGACAAAGCTAAAACAATTATTAAAATCCAAATCCTTGTTGTTAATTTTTTACTCATTTTTAGAATTTACGTACCATTTAAGTATTGAAACGTTAGTTATCCACGTGTTTAGTAAATCGAAGAAAAGACCTATTGAAAGAATCATAAATATCTGTGTTAAAATGTTTGAAAAAGATTTAATTATAAAAAGAGTTAATAGAAAAGCAAATAAAGAAGTTAAAGTCATTGTTAATCCTGTTTTCATTGCCCCTGTAATTCTTTCGTTTAAATTCCCTTCTTTTCTTTTTAAAACCCTGGTTGTAAGTAAAATATCAGTGTCGACAGAATAGCCTACAAGCATTAAAAATGCTACAATTCCTGCTGTAGACATCTTTATTCCCAAAAGATTTACTGCCACAAGAGTCATTGTTATGTCTGCGAAAGCTGATAGTATCACTGCTGTAGATGGAACAAAATTCCTAAAAATTATGAAAACTACGATTCCCATAAAAATAAATGCGATCAAAATTGCAACTAGAAGTTGTTTGTAAAACCCTTCTCCCAAACTAGATCCTGTAAACTCAAAACTTGAATTTTCATCATTTAATTCAAATCCCAAATAATCTTCGATTGTTTGCCTAGTTTTTTCCCCATCTGTTTTAGTTTCTATTACGACTGCTTTTTGTTCATTGGTAACGAGGTCTGAAATTACCCTTATATTTAGGTCTTCTAATTTATTTTGTAAATTATTCTGCAAATCAAATTTATCTAGAGATTCATTATAAATAGTAACTGAAGTTCCTCCCGTTAAAGAAATGTCTTTATAAAAAAAATCTCCATTATTCGAATAAAAACTTACCATATAAATAACTGAAAAAAGTAAAAGTATTGCAGGAATGATTAAAAGTTTCTTATAGTTCTTGTCATGCCAATTCTTTTTTCCCTTTTCCATTTTATTGGGAAATAAAGTGCATATATAAAGCTTTTTTCTTGATTTTAGAGTGAGTTAGACAAAGATTCGGGCTATCAATAAATGGAGGTCTATTGCATATCTCTTCACAAGTTTAGAAATCCTGTAATAAACTAAAGTTTGAATCCTAAAAAAGAATGCGCGGGCCGGGATTCGAACCCGGGTCAACTGGTTGGAAGCCAGTTATTCTGCCGCTGAACTACCCACGCTTAAGAATATATTGTTTTGTGTATGTTTTAAAGTTTTTGTTCTACGCCCGAGGCAGGACTTGAACCTGCGACTTCTTCCTTAGGAGGGAAGCACTCTAATCCAACTGAGTTACTCGGGCAAAAAAGTGATCTTTAAATAAATTCTTGGTTAATCTGCCTTTTCAAAAAAAAAGTCAAATTAAACATAACACTTCGAATCTATGCGGGAAAGAGGATTCGAACCCCTGTAGGCACTAAGCCATACGGACCTTAACCGTACCCGTTTGACCGCTCCGGCATTCCCGCTTAATTTTACCAGAAAAATACTCTATAAAAAGCTTGCCAAAACTGCAAAAAGTAAAATTTATAAAGACTTTATAACTTAAAAAAACGAGACGGCCATAGTAGGGTGGTCACACCTGGTCTCATTCCGAACCCAGAAGTTAAGCGCCTTACGCTATATGTGTTAGTGGCTCTCAAGTTGCGAAGCATTGGTGCTGTCTCACTTATTTTTTATTATGAATTTTAAAATATCGAAAAAAGAAGCAGAACAAAAAATTAATGAATTCTTTAAAGGGGTAAAAAATAAATCTCCCAATGAAATTAAAAAAATAAAGAGGCTTGCCGCAAACAAAAAAATTCTTTTAAAAGAAAAAAGAAAATTATTCTGTAAAAAATGTTTAAATCCTTATTCTGGAAATGAAAAAATTAGGATAAAAAATAATTTAAAATCGGTGGAATGTTTAAATTGTGGCAATATATCCCGGTGGAAAATTAAATAATTAACTTTTCTTAAACTTGCCTACTAATTCTATTGTATCTGCCTGGCCTAAAAAAACTGTTCTGCAGCACATTCTTTCTAAACCCAATTCATCTAGTACTTTCTTTTGATTTTCACCAGATGCTGCCCTTTGTTTAAATTCTTCCCATAAATGGCCTACTGGTTTACCGCATGAAAAACATCTAACTGGAATTATCATATTAATAAATTCAAAAAGCAGTTTTTAAAACTTGCTATTCATGTCTTAAAGCATCTACAGGATTTACTTTTGATGCGTTCCTTGCAGGGAGCACCCCTGAAACTGCTCCAGTTACAATTGCAAAGGCCAAGCAACCCGCAAAAAGCCAAAACGGGAAAGCGGGTTGTAAAAACCCATATCCAAGCTGAGAAAGTATTTTTCCCCCAATATAGCTCAAAACAAACCCTAAAATAATTCCTATTAATCCTGAGATTAAACCTATTACTCCTGATTCAAATAAAAATATATTGAAAATTTCGGAATTCTTTGCTCCGATCGATTTGATTATTCCTATTTCTTTTGTCCTTTCTAAAACAGAAGTAATCATGGTATTAGAAGTATTGATCACAGAAACTAAAATTGAAAGAAGTGCAATAAAAATTACAAATGCGACAACTATGTTTAAAGTGCTCGAATAACTTTCAATCATGTCTTCAAAAGTTTGAACGTAAAAGTCTTCTTCTCCTTCTTCAAGATCTCTTGAATCTCTTAAATTATCCTCTACATTTTCTATAATTATCTCTTTATTTTTTATATCTATTTTCCCCACTATCCAATTATATCCCTTGTCATCAGGATAAAGCTCTTCAAAATACTCTTGTGTAATGTAAACATTTGAATCATCTTGAGGGTTTCCTATTTCATTAAAAAAACCAGTCACTTTCGCTTCATCTTCTTGAATTTTTATTTTGTCATTAATTTCATAAGCAGAATCAAAAACCCTATCTTCCAATAAATAATTATAACCTAAAACGACTTTATTTTTGTCTCGAGAAGATAATCTCCCTCCTTTTATTATTTCTGTATTGAATGTTTCTTCAATTATTTTTTTCTGAGGGTCATATGCGGTCAAATAAGCATATTTTACTTGTCCATTTTTTTGGATTTTTGCAACTTTAAAAGTTGCTCCTGCAGCTTCATATATGCCTGTAGTTTTTATTACCTCTTCTAGATCTTCTTCTGTTAGTTTAAAATCTCCTCCTAATGAACTCATTCCTTTTCCCTGGATAATTATATTATCAGCTGTTGCACTCTCAGTCATATCTTCAATATAATCATAAAGTCCCTGACCAAAACTAACAAAAATAAATATTGTAGTAATTCCTATAAAAATTGACAAAATAGTCAACATGTTTCTGGATTTATTTTTTAAAAGATTCTTTAGGGAGTAATTGATAACTTCTTTTGAAATCATTTTAACCTCTTATTGCATCCACTGGATTTTGATTAGATGCGTTCAAGGCAGGAGATATTCCTGCTATTGTTCCGATTAAAAAGCTTCCTGCCAAACTAAACAAAATCAAAGATAAATTTAATTGTGGAGCGGCAGAAACTCCAAAAAAATTATTTATGCCTTTTGTTCCAAAAAAACCTATTAAACCTCCTATAAAAATTCCTGTAATCCCTCCTAATAGCCCTAACAGGCCCGACTCAACTAAAAACATTTTAAAAATTTCTGAATTCTTTGCTCCAATCGATTTCATGATTCCTATTTCTTTTTTTCTTTCTAAAACGGAAGTAGTCATAGTGTTTATTATTCCTATCCCCCCTATTAAAATAGAAATAGAAGCAACAATAATTATAAAAATTTGAATTCCGTTAAGAATTTGGTTTACTTCGTTTAGAGTTGCTTCAGGGGTTTCTACATTAAAATCCTCTTCGCCTTTTTTAACATCTCTTTCTTCTCTTAGCAATTCTTCAATATCTTCCCTTGCTTTGTCGATTAAATCTTTGTCCTTTACTTTTACGGCAATTATATCTGTAGCCTCTTTATTTTCTGGGAAGATTTTGTCTAACTCGTCTTCTCTTATGCCAATAATATTGTCAAAAATAAAACTTCCTTCTTTTTTTAGTATTCCGGAAACATCAAAAGATTTGTTATTTATTTTTAAGGTGTCACCTCTTCCTATCTTTTTCTCAAATCCGTTATCTTCCTTTACATAATTGTTTCCCAAGAATATTTCTCTTGGATTGTCGTAAACAAGTTTTCCTTCTATTGTCTCAAATTCTAAGATTTCGTAAAATTCTTTTTGCTTTTTTTTGGGAATAGACATTGCATAAATATATTCTACTTCGTTATTGTAATCTACTTTTATATTTTCAATATTTCTAGAAAACGCATATTCTACGGAATTTATTTCTTCTATTTTTTCAATTAAATCTCTTCTTAAGGGTTCTGCAGCACCGCTTCCAGGAGGCCCCAAGGTTAAACCTCCTGCTTGTATTGTTATTAATTGGGTTGAACTGACACCAAATTGCGAATTTACAGCAAGTTTTAATCCACTACTTAATGAAACTAAAGAAACTACAGATGCTACCCCAATGAAAATTCCTAAAAGAGTTAACCAGCTTCTAATGCCTCTTCTTTTTAAATTCCTTTTTGCAAAAGATAAGTAATCTGTCATTTTTCATTTTTATGGTTATGTTCTTTTTTCTTAATTTTTCCATCAACAATCCAATGAATAATGTCTGCATAATTTCCAATATCTTCCTCGTGTGTAACCATCACAATTGTTTTTCCTTTTTTATTTAATTTTTCCAAAAAGGTTAGAACTGTATCTCCTGTCTTTGTATCTAAATTGCCTGTTGGTTCGTCTGCCAAAATTACTTCGGGGTCATTAGATAATGCCCTTGCAATTGCAACTCTTTGTTGTTGCCCTCCTGAAAGTTGATTTGGACGATGATTGCCTCTATCTTCTAATTCGACCAATTTTAAAAGTTCGTCGGCTTTTTTTTCTCTTTCGTATTTGCTTTTTCCTTGAAAAATCATAGGCAAAATAATATTCTCTTTTGCTGTTAGACTTGGAATCAAATTAAATTGTTGAAAAATAAACCCTATTTTTTTTCCTCTAATTTGAGCCAGTTCGGATTCTGTTAATTTTGACGTGTCTTTTTCATCCAAAAAAATTTTGCCACATGTAGAAGTATCGAGATTCCCTACCAAATTCATTAGGGTGCTTTTTCCACTTCCAGACGGGCCCTTTATAACTACAAAATCTCCTCTTTTAATAGTTAAACTTATTTTATTTACTGCTTTTACTTTATTTTCGCCTCTCTTATAGAATTTACAAACATTTTTTAGCCGAATAATTTCACTCCTCATTTTCAATAAACTTTAAAAAGATATTAGGTTTTTATAATTTATCTAAAATGAAAAAAAGAGGCTTAGAAATTTTTTTTGTAGGAATTATGATTTTTTTGATTTTTCCTATTTCGGCAAATAGTTTAGGAGCAAGTTGTAACTTGAATGTTTCTTTAATAAATCAGGACCCTTACCCTGTAATTCCGGGAGATTATGTTGAGTTAGTATTTCAAATCTCAGGAGTAGAGAATGT
>CAZXCF010000020.1:0-319 GCA_964638995.1 Candidatus Woesearchaeota archaeon
GCATTGGAGGTGTTCGAGCTGGGGTAATTCCATTGTTTTTTTTATTTTTAGGGGATTTTCCTGTCTCATCTATTTGAGGATTTTTTTGATGTAATGAATGGGCAGCTTTTTCTATTTTCGATAGAGGGTAACCCGCATTATGTAATGTTTCCATTGCTTTTTGTAAAGGAGTTCCTCTTTCAATTGCTGATTTCAATCCTCCTAAAATTTCTTGATCTGCCATTTTATTCAATTTTGATTACTTTTCCATTTGATGACAAATGAACGTTATCTTGAAATTTATATCCCATAGTTTTTGCTAAATCTACCATAGCAACTA
>CAZXCF010000020.1:329-11502 GCA_964638995.1 Candidatus Woesearchaeota archaeon
TACTTGGTCTAAATCCCCATGCGCGGGAATTATATTTTTTGGTTTTAACATTTGTAGGAAATCTCTTAAATCTTCTCTTCCAACATGTCCTGAAACATGAATATCTGTTTGCAATCTCACGCCTTGAGATCTTAATTTTTTGTCCATTTTTTCTCTAGCAGCAATATTTCTTGTATCGGGAATTATGCTTGATGAAAAGATCAAATTATCGCCTTTTCTAAATCGGAAAGGTGTTTCTCCTTTTGAAATTCTGTCTAAAACTGCCCCTGTTTCACCTTGGTGCCCCGTACAAACTATCAAGTATCTTCCTCTATTTTTGTCTATTTTTTTTAAAACTGAGTTGATGTGTTTTCTATATTTTACTAATTTTATTTGGTTATAAAAAGGGCATAGCCCTACTTTTTTTGCAGCTTGAACATATTTGTTTAAGCTTCTGCCCATAAAAATTATTTCTCTATTTGTCTTTTTTCCAAAATCTACAATGCTTTTCAATCTTGCAATATGAGAAGAAAAAGTGGTAATAAATAAAGCAGAATTTTTATCTCTTACAGCAGACATTGAATCTTCCAATAAATTTCTTGCAATTCTTTCGCTTGCTGTTCTCCTATCTGTATCTGCATAAAGTGATTCTACTACTAAAGCTTTTACGCCTTTTTTTCCTATTTCCTTTAATCTCGAATAATTCGGGGGTTTTCCCATTACTGGATGATCATCTAATTTAAAATCTAGTGCATAAAAAAAAGTTCCTTCACTTGTATGCCATGCACAAAGTACAGACTGAATTGTTGAGTGAGTTACATGCACCAATTCAATTTCTGAATTTTTTTCATGACCTTTAATTTTTATTTTAGAATTTGGCTTTAATTGAACTTGTTTATTTCTTAAACTTCTTTTTTCATCATCTACAATTGAATTCAAAACTTCCATTGTAAAAGGAGTTGCAATAATTTGTGCTTTCGGATATCTATGTGCTAGATAAGGTAAACCGCCAACATGATCTAAGTGAGCGTGACCAATAACTATTGCTTTTACCTTGTTTCTCCAGCCCAATTTATCTAAAACGAGATCATTAGGTATCGCCTTTATATTCCTAAGCATTGGTTCAGTGTATCTAACTTGAGCTTCTTTTTCTTGTAAATCTATTAAAGGATGTAAATAAACGCCTGCATCAAAGATTATAACATCTTCACCCACTTTAACAGCAGTCATATTTTTTCCTACTTCTTCATATCCTCCTACAGTACAAATTTCCATATATCATTCCTCTTTTTTTGCAGTATATATAATTAACTAAGGTTTAAATAGGTTTTTAACATTCTTTTTTTATGAAAGAGAATATAAAATTATTATTCATTCGCTAAATAGGAATTTATCAAATGAAAGCGCTAATTCCCTCAATGAAAGAAAGAAAAAGATATTTATTAGTTAGAGGCAATAATTTGAAAAGGAATATTCCTTTAGCCATTAAAGAATTTATGGGGGTTCTTGGAATGTCACAGGTTGCTTTAAATTTCATAAAATCTGGAAAAAATTATTCAATCATTGCAATTAATCGGGAGATGCTTGATAAAGTTAGAGCCTCTTTATGTATTTTTAAAGAAAAAATAATTGTTGAAAAAGTTTCTGGAACTTTGGAAGGTTTGGGTACAAAAACTTTATAAAGCAAATATATGTCTAAAGATTAGAGAAAAATAAATGGAAATTAAGATTATAAAGTTCTCTTAAAATGGATATGTCAATGGATATGCAACATCAAGCAATGGGCTATGATAGAAGTTCTACAATGTTCTCGCCTGATGGGCATTTACTTCAAGTAGAATATGCCGAAAAAACTGTTAGACTTGGAAGTTCAAGTGTGGGGATGGTATGTAAAGATGGGGTTTTTATTTTAGCAGATAAAAGAAGCGAAGACAAACTAATTGTACAAGAATCTGCAAACAAAATTTATGAAATTGATTCTCATATTATTTCAAGTGTTGCAGGGATAATTTCTGATGCAAGAGTTTTAATTGAAAAAGCGCAAATTTTAGCTCAACAACATAGGGTTACATATGATTCTCCTGTTGAAACTGAATTAATAGTTAAAGAAGTTGCAAATATGAAACAACAATTTACTCAATATGGGGGTGCAAGACCTTTTGGAGTGTCTTTAATGAGTGCGGGAGTAAATGGAAAGAAAAAAGAATTATTTGTTAGCGATATTACTGGAAATTATTTGTCCTATTATGCAAATGCGATCGGCGAAGATGATGATAAAATAAAAGAAAAGTTAAAAGAAAAATATAAAAAAGATTTGAGTATTAAAGAAGGTGTTAAGGTGGTACTAAAAATATTTAAAGATGTAAAAGAAGATAAATATAATATAAACAAATTAGAATTAGTTTATATCCCTACTGAAACGGGAAGATTAAAAAGAATTAAGGGGGAAGAAATTAAAGAATTATAAAATTCTGACATTATAATGGTACAAACAACTGCAAGAACAAAAAAAGCTGGAAAACACTTCGAAATTTTAGTTGATTTGGATGATGCTATGAAATTTAAAAAAGGTGAAAGCGACTTTCTTCAACCTGAAACAGATATTATTTTTAGGGATGCTAAAAAAGGAGAACGAGCCCCGAGTGCAGATTTAGAGGAAGGCTTTGGAACAACAGACTCTCTTGAAATTGCAAAAGCGATTGTTAAAGAAGGTGAAGTTCTAACTACTCAAGATTATAGGGATGCTGAACAAGAAAAAAAAATCAAACAAGTTGTAGATTTTTTGAGTATGAATGCGATTGATCCTCAAACAGGAAATCCTATTACTAATGAGAGAATTAAAAGCGCTCTTGAACAAGCTCATGTCAACATAAAGAAAGCTCCTATTGAAAACCAAATTAAAGGAATTGTCGAAGAACTCACAAAGATTATTCCGATAAAACTTGAAATGAAAAAAATAAAGGTAACGATTCCTGCTATGCATACTGGAAAAGCCTACGGAATAATTTCGCAATACAAAGAAAATGAAAAATGGTTAGATAATGGAGATTTAGAAACAATTTTAAATGTTCCTGCCGGCATAATTATGGAATTTTATGACAAATTAAATTCAGTGACGCACGGAAGTGCATTAACAGAGGAAATCAAAGATGAGTGAAAATAAAAGAAAAGCAGTAATTCCTGGAGAGATTATCTTTAGTGGAGACGAATATTTGCCTGGAGATGGAACAGAAAAAAAAGAAAGTAATATTGTTTCATTAAGGTTTGGATTAGCGGAAGAAAACAACAAACTTGTAAAGGTTATTCCTTTATCTGGAGGATATACTCCTAGAAGAGGAAATGCTGTTATTGGAAGGGTTGAAATGCTAACTAGAAATGGGTGGGTAATTAATATTGGAAATTCTGAAAGTGCCTTTTTACCTTTAACAGAAGTTCCAAAATTTGTAAATAAAAATGCTTTACATGAAGTATTAGATTATGGGGACATGGTAACTGCTAAAATTTTATCAATAAGAGGTAAAGATATTGATTTAACTATAAAATCTAGAAATCTTGGAAAAGTTGAAGAAGGTTTAATTTTTAAAATAAATCCAAACAAAGTTCCTAGAGTTATTGGAAAAGAAGGAAGCATGATTAAATTGATTAAAGAAAACACTGGATGCAATATCAATGTGGGGCAAAATGGGTTTATCTTAATACGAGGAGATAAAATTGAAGATGAACTTTTAGCTAGAAATGCAATTAATTTTATTAATGAGAAATCGTTTATTGATGGACTTACAGATGAAATGGTTAAATGGTTTGAAAATAAAGGGATAAAAAAAGAAATAAAACAGGAGGAAAAAAATGAGTGAAGTAAAAAGGCCAGATGGACGGAAAGTCGATGAAATGAGGCCAATTGAAGCAAAAGTAGGGGTTGTCCCAAATGCCGGAGGAAGTGCAATGTTTAAATCTGGAGATACAATCGCAATTGCCGCTGTTTATGGTCCAAAAGAACATCATCCAAGAAATCAAAGAGATCCTGAAAAAGGGGTTTTAAGATGTACTTACAATATGAATAGTTTTTCTGTTTCAGATAGAATTAGGCCAGGTAGATCTAGAAGAAGTACAGAAATATCAAAAATTATGGAATGGGCACTAGAACCAAGTATAATGTTAAAAGGATTTCCTAATAAAGTAATTGATGTTCATGTAAATATCATTCAAGCTGATGCCGGTACAAGATGTGCTGGAATTAATGCTGCTGCAATGGCTTTAGCACATGCAGGAATCCCCATGAAAGATATGGTTTCAAGTGTTTCTGCAGGTAAACTTGATAAAACGATTGTAATTGATTTAAATAAAGAAGAAGAAGATTTTGAAGAGGGAGAAGGTCCAACTGACATCCCTATTTCGATGACTCATGGAGGTGAAATAACTCATTTACAATTAGATGGAAAAATAAATGGAGATCAGTTAAAGGAAGCAATTAAAATGGCAAAAAAATCTTGTGAAGAAATTTACGAAGTTCAAAAAAAAGCTTTAAAGGATTTTTGTAAAGGAGAAATAAAATGAATCAAAAAATCATGGATGTTTTAGTACATTCTCCAAATGAACGGAGGTTTTTGTAAAATGGATGAACTAAACTTAACACCTGAATCAACAAAAAAAAGAATTTCGCAGTATTTGAAAGAAGGTAAAAGATTTGATGGAAGAGCTCCTGGAGAATTTAGAGAGTTGATTATTGAAAAAGATATTTCGAAAAAAGCGGAAGGATCTGTTAGAGTTAAACTTGGAAAAACAGAAGTCATTGTTGGGGTGAAGGCGGGTGTTTCTGAACCTTATCCTGATTCTCCTGACAAAGGAAACTTAATGGTTACTGCTGAATTATTGCCTTTAAGTTCAGATAGAGTTGAATTGGGACCTCCAACGTTTCCTGCGATTGAATTGGGGAGGGTTATTGATAGAGGAATTAGAGAAAGTGGAGTTATGGATGTTTCAAAATTGGTAATTAAAGAAGGGGAAAAAGTTTGGACTATTTTTGTAGATATTTATACTATAAATGACGATGGAAATCTTTTAGATGCTGCAGGCATAGGTGCGTTGGCTGCATTAAAAATTGCAAAACTGCCAAAATATGATGAGGAAGAAGAAAAGATAAATTATGAAGAGCATGAAAAAAGTCTTCCTTTAACGGGTATAGATTTAATCCCTATTACTGCATACAAAATAGGTGAAAAAATAGTTGTTGACCCTACAAGAGAAGAAGAAGATGCTAGTGAAACTCGGTTGACTATAGGAATTTCAAAAGAAAGTATTTCATCTATGCAAAAAGGAAAACCGCTTCCAATGAAAGAAAGCGATATTATCGAATCGATTGAAATGGCTCAAAAAAATTGGACAGAATTATTTAAAAACTTAGAAAAACAGTTATAAATAAAATGGAAAACTCTGAATATTCAAAATATGAAATTGCAAGGATTTTAGGAGCTAGAGCATTACAAATAGCAATGAATGCGCCTCTATTAATTAAAATCAAGGACGAGGATCTAGAAAAGATCAACTATGATGCATTAAAAATTGCAGAAACAGAACTTGAATCAGGGATTTTACCTATTTCAATCCACAAACCTTTTCCAAGAAAAAAAGATGAGGATTTAAAGAAAGGTGAAAAGAAAAAGATTACTGATGAGGAAAAAGAAAAACTTGAAGCTCAAGAAGAACAGGAAATAGTTAAAGAGGGAGAGATTATGGAATTAGCTAATCCCGAGGATGAGCAAGAAGAAAAACAAGAAAGTCCTGTTGAGTAAATACAACGCAAATCCTTATAAAACATCCTTATTTCTTATAATTTATGAAAATTGTAGGTGTTGATGCTAAATCAATTTTAGATTCAAGGAAAGAAAAAACGATTCAAGTGACTATAAAAACAGAAAATCGTAAACAATTTTCATCTTCTTCTCCAAACGGAAAATCTACTGGAAAACACGAAGCGAAATCATATAAAAAATCCCTTGAAGAAGATATTAAAACTATAAAAAAATTTAGCGATTATTTTTCGGAAGAAATTTTAGAAGAATTTGAAGATTTGAAAAGGGTTGAAGATATTGTCGATGGACATATTGGGGCTAATACTTTGTTTGCATTCGAATCTGCAATTTTAAAGGCCATTGCAGACGAACAAAAAAAAGAAATTTGGAAATTAATTGATAAAAATCCCACAAAAAAATTTCCGAGACTAGTTGGAAATTGTGTCGGAGGAGGAAAACATTCTGAAGCCATATCCGGAGACAAAAAAAATTCTTCTGATTTGAATATAAAAAGAAAGCCCGATTTTCAAGAATTTTTATTGATTCCAAATGAAAAAAGCGTCAAAAAATCTTTAGAAAAAAATCAAAATGCAAAAGAATATATGGGATCTTTATTAAAAGAAAAAGATAACAAATTTAAGAGTCAAAAAAATGACGAAGATGCTTGGCAAACTAGTTTAAATGAGAAGGAAATTTTTGAAATTTTAATGAGGGCAAAAATCCCTCTGGGAACAGATGTTGCTGCTTCAAGTTTTTACAAAAGAAAAAAATACAACTACAGAAACCCTTTATTAAAACGTACTCCTGAAGAACAATTAAGTTACTTAAAAAATTTAGTTAAAAATTTCAAGTTATTTTATATTGAAGATCCTTTTGAAGAGGAAGATTTCGAAAGTTTTGCTGAATTATTGAAAGCATGTAAAAATACTGGTTCATTAATTGTGGGAGATGATCTAACCGTTACAAATGCTAAAAGATTGGGGAAAGCCATCAAAAATAAAAGCATTAATGCGATAATTGTAAAGCCCAACCAGTGTGGTTCTTTGCTGGAAGTCAAAGCTGTTTGTGAGATGGCGAAAGAAAAAGGGATTAAAATTGTCTTTTCTCATAGGAGCGGGGAAACAGAAGAAAGTATTTTGGCGGATTTAGCTTTTGGATTTGGAGCTGATTTTTTTAAAAGTGGAATTACAGGGATTAGAGCGAAAAAGATTGAAAGATTAATTGAAATTGAGAATTCAGTATAGAAAACCTTTTTAAACTATTTATTCTCTGATTTCTTATGGCAGATACTAAAAAAGAAGAATCGAGTAAGAAAGAAAAAGAATCTAAAATAAAAGAAGCTTCTGAAAAGAAAGATAAATCTGAAAAATCTTCAACAGAAGAAAATTCTAAAAAAGAAAAAATAGATGAAAAAGCAGCAGAAAAAGAATCGATTTCAAAAGATATTGAAGAGAAAAAGAAAGCTCTTTTAGAAAAAGCTGCAAAACTTAAAGAAAAATTATCTGAAAAATCTCCTAAAACAGAAGAATTAAAAGAAGAAGTTGCAGAATCTAAAAAGAAAGGAGATATGCTTGTTCCTTTAGAAGAATATGTTAAAGCGGGAATTTATCTTGGAACAAAAGTTGTGACTCCTGATACTCGTCAATATATCTACAGAAGACGTGCAGATGGATTAGCTATTTTCAATACAGATACTATTGATGAAAAATTAAAAGAAGGGATTAAATATCTTTCAAAATTTGATGCAAAAGACGTTATACTTGTTTGTAAAAGAGAGGCAGGATGGAGAGCAGCTGAAAAATTTTCAGAATTAACAGGAATTAGAGTTTTTACTAAAAAATATCCTGCTGGAATCTTAACTAATCTTACTTTACCTGATTTTTTTGAAAATGAATTAACAATAATTACTGATTCTTGGTTAGATAAAAATGCATTAAATGATACAAAAAGAGTCAATAAAAAAGTTTTAATGATCTGTGATACAAATAATTTTTCAAAAGGAGCCGAACAAATAATTATTGGGAATAACAAAAGTCAAAAAAGTCTAGGTTTGATTTTCTATCTTTTAGCTAGAGGCTATATGAAAGCAAAAGAAATGGACACAACACAAATTCCTGATTTAGAGTGGTGGACTGGAGAGCTTCAGGAACAGGGCAAAGGTGCTAGTAAGGGTGTTTAGTAACCTAATCTATCTTTAATACTCTCGATAACTTCTTCAATTAAATCTTCTTTAGAAAATTCTCCTTTTTTCGTTCCTTCTAATTGATCTTTTAATTTTCTTCTTTGTTTTCCTTTTGCAACTTGGGAAGCTAAGAAAATTTCAATTTGTTTACTCATACTCAAGCCATTTGCTTTACAGAGTTTTCTATATTCATTATAAATTTCTTCATCTATATTAAAAGTCTTAATTCCCATAATTATATAATTTTAATTAACTTTATATAATTTATGTTTTAAATGCCGGTAGAAATTTTTTAAGAGTTTAGTCGTTCCACCAATTTTTTTCTCTTATTTTTTTCTCGGTTTCGATTCCGTCTTCTATTGTTTTTAAAATAGTATTTGCACCTCGAGTATTTTCAGCAACAGTATATAATCCTGTTTTCATATTTTTTTGAAAATTTGATTCTGGTTCATATTCTGCATTTGGATCCCACATTGATTCTCCGGATTTTATATCGCCTTTATCTCCAAAAACCACGTGAGCCTTTTCAGTTTGTTCGTTCCACCAAACATCAACACCTTTTTTTGAGACGTCTTCTACTGATAAAAATAAATTTCCATAAGAAGACCTTTCAAGAAATTTGTCTTTAGCCGTATTAAAAATGGCTCCATCTTTAAAACTTAATTCTTCTTTTTTATATCCTATTTCATCTTCTAAAATCTTAATATATAATTTTTCTGATTTTTTAGTTTCTTCTTGGACGTTATTTTCATAAGAATTCGAAGGGGTTTTTTCAACTGTTTTATTAACATTTTTACTTTTTTTATTCTTAAGAAATTTTCCTAAAACATAAATTCCGCCAAAAATTAATGCTGCTGTTCCTACATCTTTTTGCCACGAGGAATTATTTGATGATCTATTTGAACTTGAAGAAGAGGTTTGTCTTGAACTATTGTAATTGTATGATTTTTTTGATGAGGGTTTAGAATAAGTTCTATTTGGTTCTTTATAGGATTTATTTGTAGAAGAATTATTTCTAATAGGTTCCGATTCGGTCCACTCGCTGTTTAATTCTTCGTTGGTATATCTGGTATATTTTCTTCCATCTTCATAATAAATCTCTTTTTTAATTTTATGTCCGTTTCTGTAAATATATTCAGTAGAAGGAGTTTGAGCAGAAATATTTCCAATTCCAAATGTAAATGCGGTTGCAAGGATAATGTTTGTTAGTTTTTTCATTTTTTTGATTTAGCGAAAAGGCTAAAACTAGCATATTTATTTTATTGAATAATAAAGGATTTGGAATTTTTATAATTTACTTTTCACTTGATCTATAAAATTCTTCATATAAAAAAGGTATTACTTCGTTATTTTGACAATTTATATTTATGTTAAAAATTTCTTTAATTCTTTTTTGTATTTCAGGATATTGATTTTCATTTCTTAAAGTAACATTTCTAGTTGAATCTTTATAAGATAATTCATAACCTAAAGTATTTTCCTCGTAGTTTTTTTTGATCGTTTCTTGTCTAAAATTGTCCCTATTTGTATAAGTTAACAAAGTTATTTCTTCGTATCTTCTATCTTCATCTTCGTCCGCGAATAAAATTGTAGAGAGCGTTACATATTTTTTTTCTAAAGCAGGGTCATATTTATAGATTGTTCCCTGAATCTCTCTTGGAAAATTATTTCCGTCTATTTTATTATAAATAATGGAGTTGGCTGAAGTGTATTTTCCTTTATTTTCTTCTGACCATTTGTCTACTTCTCTTTTTAATAGGTATTTCCATTTGTGATTGCACTCGTGATCTAAATAAATAATTTTTCTAACTCTTTTCTCAAGATCCGGAGAAAATTCATTGTCAAAAAAATGATCTTTCATGTATCCTTTTCTCCGTTCTCCTTTTGACAGTGAATGGCCTATTTCTGAAAGTTTATAGCTTATAGTTTTGTCTTCGTCAATTTTAATAATTTCCTCTTTAGTTTTTGTATTGTTAATATGATTGTCGAGAAGAAAAATTTTACCTTCCACAGAATACCATGCTGTCCAAGGCCCTTTATGTTCACTTTTTTTGTATGCCTTTACTTCTATGTTTTTATTTATTTCACTTTCAAAACAGGTAATTTGCTCAAATTGAGCATCTGCATTTGAAAAGTTTAATAATCCTAAGCTGAGTATTGATCCTTTTAAAAGTGAGGACAAATTTACCATTTTATATTAATCTCCATTATTTCTAAAATATTTTATCTTATAAAGATTTATATCTTAAAAAATAACCAACTTTTTTCTGGTTTATTTCCGTATTTTGTCTTCACTAAAACATATTTTCCTTTGAGTTTTTTTCCGTGTAATTTGAATTCTATTTTTTTTCCTTTTTCATGTTCAAGTAATTCATAATTTCCTTTATCCCAAATTTCAACTTTTCCTGCGCCATACATTCCTTCTGGAATTGTTCCTTCAAAATCAGCATATTCTAAAGGGTGGTCTTCGGTTTGAATTGCAAGTCGCTTTGTTCCTTTTGCCTTGGGAGGTTGTTTTGGAATCGCCCAGGATTTTAGAACTCCATTCATTTCAATTCGAAAATCATAATGTAAATTTGTGGCATGGTGTTTTTGAATTACGAAGATTTTTTTCTTTGAAGATTTTTTTGTTTTTGCAGAAGGTTCACCAGATTTTTTCACATCCCTTTTTTGTTTGTATTGTTTTAAAGACATAGCTAGATTAAGAAAGAGAATTTTATAAATTTACCGAAGCCAACTTTCTTTTTTCTGTCCAAAATATATAGAATTTATTTGAAAAATTAAACGGTCAGAGGGTTTTAGAAAATGATGTTTTGATATCGACGCGAATCAAGCCAAAACATTTATAAATGATTAATCCTAGTCTTTTACGGTTAACTAAGATGATTGCCTTAACAAAAATTATGTTTAACCTATTTAAGGTATGATGTATGTAGAAAGAATCATCTAGTTGTAATTCTTGCCAATTATAATATGATAATGGTTGTAGCCAATAGTTAGGAGAATGTGTGAAGTGATTTCTTAATCTTACTTAGAAATTGCGCAATGGACGATAAACTTAATTTGTCGTATGATATTGTTTAAATCCAGTTGATCCTGCTGGCGGCTGCGGCTCTCTGGTTTGCACTTAGACATGCAAGTTTTTCTCTCTTTTTCGAAAGTGGGAAGGCGAACTGCTCAGTAACACGTAGCTAACCTACCCTTAAGTCAGGAATAACCTCGG
>CAZXCF010000021.1:0-10467 GCA_964638995.1 Candidatus Woesearchaeota archaeon
ATTTGAAAGGGAAGATTATGTTTGTAAAACAAGAACAAGTGATGGAATGAAAAATCTTATTTTAGCGATGGAGAAATCAAATTTGGTAGAAATTAACAGAGAGGGAAAGGAATATTTTACCGATTATGAAATTAAACTTGCAAAAAGATTAAATGATTTTGCTGTTTTCTTTGCTTATCGTTTATTGGGTGCTGAGCTAATGCTCCAATTTGTTTTTAATAAAAAAAGAAAATATCGGGAATGGTGTTTTGACATTTGGAATCTTAGTCATAAAGAGGAAGAAAGAATAGCTCAAAAAGATATCTTTATTGAAAAAATTGGAAAAATAGGACAGACAATAATTATTATCTTATATGAATCTCCTAAGCCACTAACAAAAAGAGAAATAGAAAAAGAAATTAACACCAACTCTATTCAAGTAGAAAAATGGCTATCCTTCTTAAAAACTAGAAATGTTATTTTTGAAATGTATTCTGAAGGAAATAAAGTTTATTTACTGAATAAAGACTCTTCATTAATCAAGTTGTTTTCCGCAGTTCCAAAAGAAAATTTTGATGCTCAAGAACTATTCTTATCAAATACTATTGTTTCTGGAGAGGTAATTGTTGCAGATTTAGAATTTGGGATTAGGGTTACTGACCCAGAATTAGCGAAACTTTTACCCGAGATGTAAGAAATTTCTTGATTTCTCGATACTTACTTTTAAACGATTTTGTCTTGAGTTTTTGTATGGAAGGAACAAAAGATACAATAACTATCACTCTTACGAGGACAGAATTAGAAAAAATCTTAGTGAAGAATTGGGACTTACTTGAAGAGTCTACTAAGAAGATGTTAGTTATCTCTGAGGTTGTTAAAGGAGGTTCTTACAATGGGAAGTAAGCAACATCGTTGTAATAAATGTAAAGAACTCTCATATAACGGACAATGGAAAGGCGAGAGATTTTTTTGTGATACTTGTTTACAATATATGAGAATTTCTAACGCAGACACTTACGGAGATAAACTTACCAAAGAACAACTCAAAGCAAAACAGATAAGAGACACTCAAGAAAAAATGCTTAGGATGATTAGAAACGCTAAGCCAATAAGTTTCTATACTGAAAAAATAAATAGAACAGGAACAAATTTTTTAGATGTTGAGGCGAATCCTAATGGATATGTAATGGACTGGGGAAAAATAAAAAGTGATTATGGAACTCTCCTTAAAGACAAGGTAAACGACCCTAAATTAATGGAGGATATTATTAAATATCGTGATAAGATTTTGAAACATAGAATTTCTTGTGATGTTAAATTAATTTCTAAAGGAATGGAAGTTGGAGAACTTAAGGTATACCGAATTTTAGTTGAAGACGCATACCATATTGTAAAATACTGGGAAAATCAAAATATAGACCCTTCGGGAGTTAACAATAAAGTATACTTGTTTCAAAGAGAATTAATGTTAAGTGGAAGAGGCGGAGAAGTTAGAGTTTCAAGAGTGCCTTCTCGTTATACACATATAGACAAAGTTAAATTAAAATTTAGTTTCTCATAAAATGGAAAGAAGATATATTGACGAGATATTAGGAAAGGAAGTTCTTATTTGGACTTCTCAAGGACTTAAGTATCAAGGAAAAACTCTTTGGATTGATTCTGTCTCTATATGTTTAATGGATTCTATTAAGAAATCTAAGATTTATGTTTTCTTTAGTTCAATTTCTACAATTAAACCTTTGGAGGAAATAATATGAAAAGTATTACGTTGGGAGAATTGCACAAGAGAATAGGAGATTATCTCTATATGGAAGATGGAGATTTGTTGGATTTATTATTAGCAACATTTATTTCTAAAAAACAAACTAATTGTAAATTATGGTTATTCATCATCGGTATGAGTGGGGCTGGAAAATCCGAATTAATTAATTTATTTGATGACGAGAGAAATGAAACTTATTTTTTGAATAAGGTTACTGCAAATGCTTTTATTACAGGGTATAAATCTCCTACATTCAATACTGATTTAGTTGATAGGTTAAGAGATAAAGTAATTCTTATTCCTGAAATGGCTTCGATATTAGGACAATCAAAAGAGGCTCGTTCTCAGATTTTAGCACAATTAAGGTCTTTACACGACGGGAAAATGGGGGTTGAGTCTGGCGTTGGTAAAACTAAGAAGTATACTAATTTGAATGTAACCTTAGTTGCTTGTTCTACTCCGATTATTGATAGAATAATTTCATTAGGCCAAGAGTTAGGTTCTCGTGAATTAATTTATAGATTACCTTCGGTTAATTCAGAAAAGTTAATGCAAAGGATAAAAGAAAACTCGAACAAAGATAAAAAGAGAATAAGAGATGAATTAAAAGAACTGGTATACCTATTTTTAAAGGAGAGAGAATTTGATTCAGTTCATATTCCTGAAGAGATAGCAGAAGAAATTAAGTCTTTTGCACATCTATTAAGTTATCTTAGAGCTTCTGTTAATATAGATGAAACGACTGGAGAGTTAGAAGGAGAGCCAAATGTAGAATCTCCTACAAGAGTTTACGAACAATTGCTAACTTACTTTAGGGCATTAAAATCTCTTGAGGAAAATTATTCGGATGATAGAGCTTTAAGAATAATTGGAAAATTAGTTCTCTCAAGTGTAGACCCTACGAGACTAAGAGTTCTAAAATATCTAATGGAGAACAAATTGGGAGATGTTGTAGGTTATACAAAGATGAAAATTGCAAGTGAGATTAACCTTAGTCCTAAAAGAGTTTTTGGAGAAGCAAACGCTTTGGTTAGTGTTAATTTTGTTAGAAAAAATTCTGAAGAATTGGAGGCAAAAAGAGAAATATGGACTCATAGATTTGACTTAAATGCAGGAAATTCTTTTGTTAAACACCTCGCAAAATACCTAAAAATTCAGTTAGTCCCAGACTATGAAAAAATATAGTTCAGCGACGATAAACTTATATACTAAATAGACTTTAGATAGACAAATGATAATAGCTTTAGATACCGAAACTTACAAATTTAATAAAGAGAAAGAAGTTTATGAGCCGAGCTTGGACGCCCGAGATTTTGTCTTAGGTTGCATTAAAATTGATGGAAAAAAGAAACCCCTTTGGTTTACTAATCCTGAGAAAATGTTCGACTTTTTAATAGATTTTATTGATAAAAGAAAAAAGGAAGGACATAATTGTTATATTTACGCCCATAACCATTCTTATGACCTATACGCTTATGCAAAACATAAAATTAATGATGTTGAAGTATTAAAGGTTAAACAACAAAAGCCATTATTTGCCTTGTTGAACGAGACTGGATTATTATTAGATACTTTATCTTTCTATAAATGTCCCCTAAGTAATGTTGGAAAATTAGTTGGTTTGCCAAAGTTAGAAATGCCTATGGAAGTAAAGGATTTATCTCAATTAAAGAAATATCTTCTAAGAGATGTTGATATTGTTTTAGAATCAATAAAGATGTTAAGAGATGTTTTAGAGAGTCTGTCTCATAGACCTAAGAAAATGTTGACCGCTGGAAGTCTTGCTATGAATTATTTTAAGACCTATTGTAAAAGAGAACAATTTGAAGGTATACCTTTCTCGGCTTACTTATACAGAAGAGGAACTATTCATCAAACTAAACACAATAAATTTATTAGAAGAGCCTTAAGGGGCGGAAGATGTGAATGTTTTAGACAAGGCAAATTTAAAGAAGTTAGTATGGTTGATATTAATTCTCTTTATCCTTATGTTATGGCAGACTTAATGAAAATTCCCGATATTCTAAAAGAGCGAAGACATTACAACATAAACGAAATGATTCCAAATGAAGAAATTTTAGGAAAAATAGGCGTTGTTAAAGCTAAGGTTAAGTTTCCTAAAAAGAAGTTAGGATATTTGCCGACTAAAAATGCGAGAACAGGAAAAGGAATATTTTTTCCTTGTAATGGAGAAATTGTTACAGGATACTGGACAACATTTGAATTACAAAATGCAATAAAAGAAGGTTATGAGGTTTTGGATATTTATGACGCAGTTCTATATGAAGAATTACCTTTTAACCCATTTACAAAATTAATGAAAGGCTTATATGAATTAAGACATAGAAGTGAAGAAGAGATGGGTTATGTAATTAAACTTCTTATGAACTCTTTGGCTGGAAAATTTGCTCAATATCGTGGAGATACCGAAAGAGCTGTTTGCCATAGGGATGATGTTTTAAATTATGAAAAAGATGGTTTTGAAATTCAATCGGATTTAGGAGAAGAATATTTTTTGGCAAAAGAAGGAGAGAAAAAAGTTCCGCCTTATGCTCATCCAATTTTTACAATTTTAATTAATGCTTATGCGAGAGACTTCTTATATTGGCAAATGAAGAAATTACCTTTTGATGATTTGATTTATTGCGATACTGATGCAATTTGTTTTACTGGTAACCATATGGGTAAATTTGATACTGGAGATAAACTTGGGCAGTTTAAGATAGTCTTTGATAAACAATGTGGGGAGTTCATTAAAGAAAAAGATTATAGATTTACAAATAATGAAGGCGATGTTTTGAAGGTAGTTTGTGCGGGAAGCACTAATAGAGATTTAACACAAGGACAGAGTTGGGGAGAAGAGGAAATTGTGAATAAGAAAATGTATACCTACAATATGGGCTTTAGAACAGGAAACTTTGAGAAAGTAGGGTCATTCTTTGATGTTCATACTAAGATTAATCCATTAAAGAGAAAACGTGAGATGAAGTTTCCGCCACAATTCGAAGAGTTCGCTCCTGAAGATTTGAAGGCTTTTTCTGAAGAAGATTAAATATAAAAGATAGGTATTACTTGTAAAATTATGGAAAAAAGAATGTCAAAGATATTATCTAAAGAGCAATTGGATTCTCTGAATAAATTAGATTGGTTCCTAATCGCTTCAGAAAGAGAAATAGATAAAATTACCTCCTTTTTTGATAGATTATATACGTTAGATAAGGTAAATAAAAGATTGGTTGATAAATATCGAGAATTGTTTTTATTCAAGATAAAACAAAGTTATCAATTAATGTTAGACATTGAAGAAGATGTATACAATTCTTCGTTTGATTGTTATAAACAACATTATGGGCTTTTTAGAAATAAAAATAATTTCTTAGAACAAAGAGAAATGAGCTTATCTTATAAATTTGAAGGGTTAATAACCCAACTTAAAACTATGCTTGATTTTTTAATTAAATTTGTAGGCGAACTAAGATTAAATTCTTCTCTTGGAAAGATGGATTCCTTTGAAACCATAACTCGAAAATTTGAAGCTATCAAATTCAAAGATAAAAATTCTTCAGAATATAAGAATGCAAAAAATAAACTAGAGCTTTACAAAAAAGAACAGGTATTAAAAGAAATATTCAAAAATTTTGAGAATCTTTATTCCTTAAAAGGATATCGTGATTTTGCGGTTCATCGTGGAGTAATTCCTCAAGACAAATATGTCTCCTTTGAAGGTAAAAGGTATTTGTCTTATAACTATTCTGTTCCAAAGATTACAAATTCTGGTAGAAATTATAGAGTAAACAAAAAATATTTACTGAGGTTAGATTATTTTTGTAGACTACGATTCTTAGAAATGATATATGTAATATGGAAAACTCTTTCGAACCTTATTGACGATAAATTAATAAAAGGAACTGAAATGGAGTTTTCTGATTATAATCCTCGTTTAGTTAGAGAGGTTTTAAGATTTTTAGGTAGAAAAACTATATTTAACGATAAATCTATGATTAAAGAAAAGGAATTAAAAAAGATTTTACAAGATAGGGGATTTAAATTTGAAGATTTAATTGTTGAAGATACTAATATTCAGCGTATGAATGATGGAATGAAAAGCGTTGATAATAAAGATATGAGTTATGCACTAAAAAGAACTTTGTTTAAACCTTTAGGCTACTTCCAAGTAAATAAAATTGAAAATATTTATGATAGAGATTGGATTCCTCCAAAACAATTAGGTATTATGTATGGTATTGTTGATTTATCTTTTGAAATAAAAGAAATAAAAAAACCCAAGGGAAATGTTAAAAAAATAATTGATTCTTTGACGAGGTTAGGCTTAATTATAAAATTAAAAGATGAAGGGAGGTATACTATTGTTGACCAAGACCTGCAAAATGTAGTAGGAAACCTGATGAGTTTGAGTCAATTCAAATGGTCTTTTATTAATAATCCTAATTTTTCATATTTTAGAGGCTTAAACGAGTTTGAAAAGGAAAATTTTGAAATGATTTTTGGTTCAAAAGCAAAAGAGAATATAAAAAGAGTTGATGAGGATAGAAAAAAAGTAAGTAAAGATTCCGATTTTTACAAAATGGAAATTAAATTTTTAGAAGATTCAAAAACCAAATATTTGGATATGTTAAATAATCAAAAGGGGAAGATGAAAAAAATTATTAATAAAAAGTATAATTATTTAATTCCTGCATTAAAACTAATTAATGAAGACTTCTTTTTGAAAAATCCGAATTTAGATTAATTTAACTACGTCCTTCTGCAATTTCTTGCCCTTGTCTGTAATCTGATAAAGTTTATTGTAAGGGTCATCTTTGTTAAGACAAACGACTAATTTTTGGTCTTCAAAGTCTCTTAAATGTCTGCTCATTTCTCTAAGGCTAATTGTATGTTCAAGCTTCTTCCTAAGTTTATTTGACATAAATGGCTCGGTTGGTAGACTAAGAAAAACGTCTTTTCTTTGGTTGCCACGCAACATCCAAATAGCTTCTTTTGACACCTTTTGCATTGACATTAGGTGGACAAGAGCCTATAAATTGGGGATTGACAGCAGATAGACAGATTTAAATAATAAAATAACTAAAAAAATTTATGGATTTAGAAATTTGGCTTTGGGAAACGATACCTTATATTTTTGGTCTGTTAATTGGAATTGGATTCGTTATTTGGCTCAAAAGAAAGAAAAATGACAGAAAGAAAAGTTAGATATCGTGGAAGAAAGGTTCATCCAAAACCTGAAAAAAGGAAGGTTATTTTTTACCCTGAAGCACTTAAAAAGGGATGGACTTGGAAAGAAAAATTATATGCTTTATTTTTGTGGGTTATGCTTCTTGGAATGACTTACTATTTAATTAAATGGTTGATAGGCGTAATATGGTAAAAGGTGAAGCAACTCCTGAAGCAAAATTACTTTACAATGCTCTAAAAAGAAAAAAAGTTCCTGCGTATCTTGAAAAATGGGATGGATACAAACATATTGATATCGCTATTCCTGAAGCAATGATAAATATAGAAATTGATGGATGTCATCATAATTTGCATTCTAATCAAGCTTTAGCAGACCTAAAGAGAACATATCACTCATTCAAGAAAGGCTATTTTACTCTAAGAATCCCGAACTCACTAATAAGAAATCATCTTGATGAAGTTGTTGATTTAGTTATCGAGATACTTAACGAAAGCAATGACCAACTTGACGCAGAATATGAAGATGACGAAAATTGGTTTTAGTTAAGATTTTAAACATCCAATCTTATGTATAAATATGGCAACATACTCACACTCAAAAGTCTCTACGTTTGAAAACTGCCCTTATCAATACAAGCTGAAATATATTGATAGAGTTGAAGTAGATATGCAGACAACTATTGAAGCTTTTATGGGAGATATCGTTCATAGAACTTTGGAAAAATTGTATAAGGATAAGAAGTTCAGGAAACTTGTTTCTAAAGCTACACTATTAAAATTCTATAAGGACACTTGGGAGAAAGAATATTCTGATGATATTTTAATTGTAAAAAAAGAATTGAAGGCAGACAATTATAAGAAAATGGGAATGAAGTTTGTTGAAGATTATTACAATCGAATGAAGCCTTTTGACCAGTTAACAATTTTAGGCTTAGAAACTCAAGATAGAATGACCTTACCTAACGGCGACCAATGGCACGTAAGGATAGATAAGTTGGCGTGTGATTCCGAAGGGAACTATTTTGTTTGTGATTACAAAACTAATTCAAGAATGAAAGACCAAGAAGAAGCAGACTTAGATAGACAACTTGCTCTTTATTCTGTTTGGGTTAAAGATAAATTCACAGATGTAAAATCCGTTAAGTTAGTTTGGCATATGTTAGCATTCGATAAGGATGCTGTTTCTGAGAGAAGTGAAGAACAATTAGAAAAATTACAAGAAAACGTAGTTGATTTAATTAATCAAATTAAAAAGGCTGAAGAAGAAAAGAATTTCCCGACAAATATAACTGGGCTTTGTAATTATTGCGTCTATAAATCAATGTGCCCTTCATTTAAACACCAAGTAGAAATAGAAGAAAAACCGATTAAAGAATTTAAAGATGATGAAGGAGTTCAGTTTGTAGATGAATTTTCTGAAATAAAAAACAAACTTAAAGGATTGCAAGATAAACAAGACGAATTAAAAAAGAACTTAGTTGAGTTTGCAAAACAAAAAGGTGTGGATATTGTTTATGGCTCAAATATGAAATGTTCTGTTAAAGAATTTGATAAATTAGTTATGCCTGAAGGCGAAGACAAAGATAAGTTTATTCAATTAATGAAAGACAAGGGAATTTATGAAGATTGCTCTATGATTTGTTATCCAAGATTGCAGTCTAAGGTTTTGAAAGACGATATTGATAAGGAATTAAAGAAAATGTGCCAACTTGAAAAAGATTTTAGATTGAGTCTAAGTAAACGAAAGGATGTTGGGGAGGAATAGGTTTTTATAGAACCTTCAGGATTAAGATAATATGGTAGAAAATAGTGATTTAACATTTATAACTAATGAAGGCGAACAGAATTTAAAGAATAGATTTTCCTCTCTTATTAAGGATACTAAATTTTTTGATTGTCTTGTTGGTTATTTTTATACAAGTGGATTTCATAATTTATACAAATCTTTAGAAAATACAGAAAAAATAAGGATATTGATTGGAATAAGCACAAATAGGCAAACATATGATTTAATACAAGATTCAAAGAAGGAAATTCAAGAGACTTTAAAATTATCTCATAAGGAAACAAAAGAAGTCTATGCTGAGCAATTAGAAAAAGAATATGAAAATTCTCCAGATAATTATAATGTTGAAGAAGGAACTCAAAAATTCTTAGAATGGTTAAAATCGGGAAGATTGGAGATTAGGGCTTATCCAGATGAAAAGATTCACGCAAAAGTATACATTATGACATTTGGAGAAGATGACCGAGATGTTGGAAGAGTAATTACTGGCTCAAGTAATTTTACAGAATCGGGATTAAGACAAAATATGGAATTTAATGTAGAATTAAAAAATCGTTCAGATTATGAGTTTGCAAAGAATAAATTTGAAGAACTATGGAAAAATTCAGTAGATGTTTCTGAAAAATATATTGAAACAATTAAAAATAAGACTTGGCTTAATGATGAAATAACGCCTTATGAACTTTATCTTAAATTCTTATATGAATATCTAAAGGAAAAAATTAACATAGACCAAATAGACCTATTTGAAGATTACTATAAACCTGAAAATTATATGGATTTAAAATACCAAAAAGATGCCGTTACAGACGCAAAATCGAAATTAGAAGAATTTGGAGGAGTATTTATCTCTGATGTTGTTGGTTTGGGTAAAACCTATATTGCCACTATGTTAGCAAGAGAGTTAGATGGTGGAACTTTAGTTATCGCCCCCCCGGTATTGTTAAATAAAGACAATCCAGGCTCTTGGTGGAATGCTTTTAATGAGTTTGGAATAAGAAGAGCAGATTTTATTTCAAGAGGACAATTGGATAAAATAATAAAAAGAGGAACTGACAAATTTAAGAATATTATTATTGATGAAGCACACGGATTTAGAAATGAATCTACCCAGATGTATGAACAATTATTTCAGATTTGTAGAGGGAAGAGAGTAATTCTTGTTTCGGCAACACCACTAAATAACACCCCAATGGATATTCTTAGTCAAATAAAATTATTTCAAAATGCCCATAAGTCTACATTACCAAACCCAAAAGTAAGAGATTTGGAAAAATATTTTAAGAGGCTACAATCAAAGTTAAAGGACTTAGATAGGCAAAGAGACAAAGAAGAATATTTAAAAATTATAAAAGAAAATGCTCAAGAGATTAGAGAAAATGTTCTGCAATATTTAATGGTTAGAAGAACGAGAAGTAGTATTGTAGAATATTATGGAGATGATTTAAAAAAACAAAAATTAAAATTTCCTGAAGTTGAAGACCCAAAACCGATTATTTATAATTTTGATGAAAATTTAGAGAGGATATTTAATCAAACTTTAAATCATATTATCAATGACATAACTTATGCAAGGTATAAACCTTTGTTGTATACTGATGAGAAATCCCTATCTAATTTAGAAAAAGGTTCTCAGAAAAATATGGTTAATTTTATGAAAGGAGTTCTACTTAAAAGACTTGAGAGCAGTTTCTTCGCATTCAAAAAAACAGTGGGCAGATTTATTAAATCCTATGAGGCATTTATT
>CAZXCF010000022.1:0-10420 GCA_964638995.1 Candidatus Woesearchaeota archaeon
TTTACAAATAATTAAAAGAATAAAAAAGAAAAAAATAAAGAACTAAGACCAAAAACTGATTCTTTCGATTTTTTTATGTCTTAGAGCCTCTTTTGCTCTTTCTTTTTTGAGTTTACTGTCATAAACCGCAAACCCAAAAAGGAAGCAAAAAATTCCTGAAACCAGCCAAGCGTAATTTGGAAAAAAATTCAGGAATAACAAAGAAGGTATTAATAGCAATGCTAAAATACCAAAAAAGATTCCAAAATCCACACGGCGGGCAATTTCTTCATCCATAATCCAGGATACTCTATTTCTTTTTTAAAGCTATCTTTTACTCAAAAAGAGGTAACAAAAACAGGGAAAACTTTAAAAACTCAAAATCCGCAAATTGGTCATTTTTTAGGTCTAAAAAATAGCTTTATCGACGATAAAAGAAAATGCGAACCTTTTTATATATAAAAAAACATAGAATTCTTAAGTGGGAATGCCGGAGTGGTCAGGCTCAGTTAAAACTGGCCTCACTTGTATTTCCATGAGGAAATCCAAATGAAACGGATTTAACCTCAAAATACAAAGCGGGAATGCCGGAGTGGTCAAACGGGCAAGGTTTAGGTCCTTGTGGCTTAGTGCCTACTAAGGTTCGAATCCTTATTCCCGCATAATTATTTTGATTCGAAGCTTTAGGTTTAATTCGACTTTCCACTTCAGCTCTTAGAAAGGCGGATTAGTCCGAGATTTATCGAGAGACCGAATCCTTATTCTCCCTATCCACTAAAAAATTCGTAAGAATCATATTAAACCGAATTTTCAAAATAATTTCTCCATTTTTGAGAAAAATCAACTACTTGATCTGCATATTCTTTTCCAACCTTACTAGTCGGACTTCCTGACCTATAAATAGAAAGGACGCATTTAATCTTAGATATTCCTGATTTTGTATTACATTCATTATAAAGCGTTGATTTTCCATCTAAAGCTGAACCAAGTAATTTACTTGATAATCTTATTTGAGGTTCAACCCCCATATAAGATTCGGGATATTCCGGTCCTTTAGTATATCCCATTACCCAATCAGTGCAAGAATCACTATTCTTTGCTCCGCAAATATTCCCTGCAGTTCCTACACCTGTTTCCTGTTGAGAAATAGCCACTAATAAAGATCTAAACTCGATTTCACTTAAATCCTGAGGTTTGTTTTCAAAAGAATATTTTTCAAAGTTTTTTGAAATTTCTTCTTTTTTATATGAAGTAATAAATTTTGATGAAGGGTATTTTTTTTCTTCGATTATTTCTACACATTTTCCATTAACATACTTGCAGATTTCATTTCCTTGAGAATCTACAATTGCAAGACACTCTTCCTCATCACACCTCCAATTTCTCCAAAGAGCAAGCCCGCTTTCACCGCACTTATTACAATCACCACTTAAAATAACTTCTATTTCTTTCTCCTTAAATCCTTTTTCTTCTAATTCTTTTTCTGTATATGCCTTTTTAGATTCAGATGAAGTTTTTTTTAGTTTGGAATATTCTCCGCATTTATTGTCTCCTGTAAAATCCCCGCATTCACAATTAATACTCATATGTAAATGAGGAGAATTGGTTTTTCTCTCATCATAATAATTAGCGCAAAAATCTTCTGCTCTTTTTTGAAATGCTGAATAACAAGAATTATAAACACTCAACATTGTAGAGAAATCATAACTGCCTGTTTCGTCATTTCTAGTTCTAAAATCAACCGCTCTTGTTTTAACCTCTCCTAATTTAGAACCCCCACAATAGTGACAAGAAGTTGAAGAATGGACACAATTTTCTTTGTCGTTATAGCTTTCTTCCTTTTCTTCTAATTGGCAACCCCCATCATAAAGATTATCATCTGTCAAAGAAGTGATAGTAAGAGGTTTTCCTTCCAATCTCTGATAACCCTCATTCATACAATTTATAAATTGGATTAAAATAGGATCAACATTATTCAATTGTTTTTCACTAATTCCGCTAATTCTTGCACCTTCAAGGGTCTGATACTCTCCCACATCTAAAAAACTTTTCTCAATCGCTGCTTCATTAAAAATTAATTTAGACCCTTCAACAAAATCTTCCCCTTCTAAAGATAAGATTAAGTTTTGGACAGACAAATCAGTATTGCCAGAAAATTTTTGAATCTCCCAATAATCAAATCTCTTAGTAGAAGGAGTATAAGAAGTGCCTGTAGTAGGGGATACGATTGATTCTCCTTCTTCTTCAACTTCCAAACCAAAAAACCATTTATCCTCTTCTCTTTTAAACCTAAAAACTTTACTATCTCTAACGACTTCAAAAATTTCAGAATAATAAACAACTTGAACATTATTGTTCTTTGCAATTAATTTGGCATCCTCATCAAATTTCGCTTCTTTGTCGATTCCTTCCGCCAAAATAGATAAACCCTTTCCATAATCAAAAAAATCTTCTTTTAATTTATCCACAACTTGGATTATTCTATAAGAATAAGAATTATTTCCATAATTTTCAACCACATAAGACAAAGTTTCTTTATCAGAATATTTCCAACCCCAGATTGATTGTTTTGATGAATCATAATCTTTAGCTTTTCTCCAAACAAGTTTGTCTTCGGATGTGGGCCCTCCCTCTGGATGCTCATAACCAAAATACCACTCTCCTGCATAATACCTAAAAAAACTATTAGGAGTAATATCTCCTTTATCAAATTCTATCACAATGTCTTTCGTCTTCATTAACTCTTCTCCGAATTCTTTTTCTTGATCTATAATCTCTCTTTTTTCGTATTCTTCTTCTGCTTTTTCTTGAGAAGTTTTCAAACTCTCCAAATAATCACCATAAGCATCCACTGCAAAAGGAACATAAGCTCTTCCTCTTAATAAATAAAGTTTAGCTTTATGTTTACTAAAAATAACTTTTTCCAAAGCTTTTGTTGCCAAATCGATAATTTTCCTTTTATTCCCCTCATCATCAATTTTATTTACAGCATTTTGGAATTCAGCTTCGCTCCAATACTCCCCAGATTCTTCTAAAAATTTATTGTATTTTTCTGAAATCTCGTCTAAAGTTGTATCTTGAAGATTTGTAACTGTCCCATTCTTAATTCCTCCTGTTTCAAAATAAGTTGCTAAATCAGGGGAATTAATAACATCTTTAACGCTATTTCTATCCAACCAACACTTAATATTTTCATCTCCGCAAACTCCTACTTCGACCCATCGAGAATTCTCAGTTTCCGTAACATCATCAGTTCCTATTCCTGGATTTTTACTGGCGCAAATTCTTGTTATTCCTTTTTCATAAATAGCAGGATCAATTAATTCCTGTGCAGAATCTTGCATGTTAGGCTGTAACAAACTATAAGCACTTGTACTTCCAGAAACGCACTCGCTCTCTTCAGTAATATCTCTTTTCAGAGCCTGTTCTCTTAAATAGGAATCCTCAACATAATCAACCGCAAAAGAAGTTGAAACTTGCTTAAATCCACACTCTTCTTGACCATTCACATTAATACATAATTCAGTATAACCAGAAGGGGCAGTCCTATCCCAAGTTTCAGTAATAGATTCTCCCCTAGGAACATACCCTGAATCAACATTCAACAAGAAATTAGTATCTTGATAATAAGAAGATTCTGCACCTTTTCTCATATAAATTTGATAATAGGCACCCGTATCTTTTCCAGAATAAATATGATAAAATACCTTATAATGCGATGTAGGAGGAACAGTTGTCGAGGAAAAAGGAGTTTCACTAAATTTACCATGAAATTGGATAGGGGAATCAGGGTCAGTAATTGCATCTAAAAGAGTTTCACCTTCTGGAACAGAAAGGGACGCATAATTTTTACAAACAGCACTTCCAATATTTCCAGCAGATCTAGCTTGAAATGCCTTATATGAATTTAAAGCATAAGTTTGAGTAAAATAATTAGCAGCATTATTTGCATCTTCTAGTGTTTGTTTAAAGCTTGCATACTCTCCACCTCCTCGAGTACCCTCTCCAAAAACAAATCTAGAAACTAATTTAGGAACAGTAACTTTCAACAATGGTTGTGCCTGTCTCCAGAAAAATTCACAAATATAAATACTCTGAGTATAATCACAAATTCCGACTGTCTCTCCAGTATCTAAACTAGTCTGTAAACAATCCCTATAATCTTTTTGTATCTGAGTCCAACCATCGACACCTGCACTTATTCCAGTTAAACAAATAGGTACTTTAATTCCTTCTTGAGCATTAGGTAGACACAAAGTTAAACCTCCTATAATCCCTGTTTGAATAACGTCATGAACGGGATACTGGCCTCCAAAATCACACCTACTCTTAGGGCATAAAACAGGATCACATAAATTAAAAATCAAATTACATTCTTTTGGAGACATAAAATCCTCACATCTATAATCAGAAACATCTGCAGCAGGAGCACCAACTTTTATTTTAATCCTATCTTTCTTTCCCTTTTCATTAATTCCGGGAATAAGAACATACCCTCTATCTTTTGCATCTTCATATTGTGTAGAAGCTTCATAAAATGCATTAATTGCTAAATCAATTAACTCCTTTACTTCTCCAGAATCCAAACCATAAAATTTAGTATATGTTTGCTCAATGTTTAAATTAATTAACTGGCAAATATCTTCTGAAGGATTTGCTTGAAAATGCTCTATGCCATCCTCTCCAACATTGCATAATTTAAAACTATTTGGCCTTCCAGATAAGTCATAAGTCCTTGTTTGAGATGTTGTCGGAAGATTACTTTCAACAGCAATATACCATCCATTTTTCAAATCAAAAGGAACTAAGGAAGGCAATTCTTTATTTGTTCCAGATTCAAAATATCTTGCAACAGGCTCGCCCTCTCCAAAAGAAGCTTGAAACTCATTTTCATAAGAATCCTTATCTAATTTATAAAAGTAAATTCTTCCATTTTTTATGTCATATTCGACTGTCCTTTCTTCAAAACTCTTACTTAAACCAGAATATATGGAATTAGAATTAGAATTCCAAACAAGAGGAACATTATTAGAGTCTCTTAAGATAGGCAATTTATTTGAACTTCCAGAATCATCTAATATTAAAATTAATTGTTCGCCTGTAGATGCCTGAAGGAACGCAACAGGTTGATCTGATCTAACTCCACTTAAACTAGATGCTTCAATGTTCGTATTCTTGCTTAGAGTATAGCCTTTGTAAGGGAATCCTCTTGCATCAGCATCGGGAGTGTAAAAAATAACATCATCAGGATCAACATTCTTTCCATAATCTGTAGCAAAAGTCTTTTTTTCCGAATCTGCTTCACTTTTTTCACTAACCTCCGAGTAAATTTCATCTAATTTATTTTTTGCAATTATTTCCATTTCAGGACTAGGGCCTTCATTAAGAATACTTTCATACAATTCAATCTTTTTCAAATCCTCAAAATCATAATGCCCTTTTTCAAAGCCACCCTCACTAAAGGAATCTGCATATTCATTAGAAATTTTACCTTGAATTTTATTCAAATAATTTTTTGTAAGCCCGCTATCGTTTATAGTTTTCTCCCCAATTAATTTTGCAAAACCCTCTCTCTCAACATCAACAACATAATCTTTTTGAAATTCTTTGATTTCTTCATTTTGTTTAGTGATAATTTTTTCCGTCAACTGAACATCCCTATCAATTTCATCTGATTTTTCAATCAAACACTCTTCTAAAGAACTGTACTGGTCTTCATTAATCATATCCTGGCAAATATTGTACCACCCGTGATCTCCCCTCATAACTTCTTTTCTTGCAATCCCTTTTCCTTGAGTATTTTCAATTAAATTTTTAGCAGTCAAAAAACCTCCTGTACCAATACAAGCTGCCTTAAGACCTTTCACTGTTTTCTCTAAACCACTAGAAATAGCTTCCCATGTTTGAATTCTTTTGTCAACTCTTTCTATCTTTTCTTTAATTTTATCCGGGGCTAATTGAATTGCTCTTTTTTCAATTCCAACTTTAAAACTAAAATTAGCTTCTGTTTCTTGCTTATTAATTTCAGGCAAAACACTTACTTTTGCAAATTGATTCAAAGTAACATCATCCAATTCAAAAATATAACCTCCATAACTAACAGAATCCCCTCTTCTAAGATTAAGAGAATCTGTAGTATAAACAACATCGCCACTCTCTCTTTCACTTTTCAACCTAACATCAATTTTAGCTGAATCTTGATCTAACTCTTTTAAAACAAAAGAATGGTCTTTATCCTCCTCCAAAATCCTTATTGAATTTTTTCCAACTCTCTCATATTTTTCAAAACTTCCATCAGGAAAAGTAACTTTAATATCTGCATTATAATCATCTATACTTGGTTCGTAAACTCCTTTAAGTTCAATCTCAACTAATTCATCGTTGATAACCATTTTAGTTTCCGCATTTTCAGTATTTGCGCTTTTTATTTTATTTGTGCAATCACTTGCAGAACTTAAACTAGAATCAGGATACTCCTCAAGAAATTCCTGGCATAAAATAGACATTGTTCTTTTTTGTCCTGTTTTACTTGCTAACTGAATTTTCTCGTGCAAAGCAACCTCTCCATAACTTATTTGACTATCATTTTCAATCAAATTAGAAAACCCTCCAATAAGAGTATCAAAATCTTTTTTCGCATTTTGATAATCATCATTTTCTTTAACTATCTGGATATCTCTAGCTCCTTTAAATCCTGCAAACTCCACCCTCTTATTTCCAATAGTATCTGATTCTTGATAATCAAGCTTTACTGGAACATCTCCATCTACAACTACATCATATAACCACGTAGCAAGTCCTGAAGCTTTCCTACTTCCACTAGTAATACTTCTAATTATATTATTCCCTACACTACTAGAAACTTCTTGTTCAGAATAAAAATTCTTTGCAAAAAACTTCACTTCTGAAATCTCGCTTTCACTTAAACGCTCACCATAATTATCGGGGCTAGAAACCAAAACAACTCTTAAATCTGACAATTCATTTGTATCGCCCAAACTAAAAGCATAACCCAAATAAACAAATCTATCTTTCTTTTTATCATTTTCATAACTGTATAAAAAATCCCCTACTTTAACAGATTTATTTTCATTATCAATTTTCAATTCAAGCTCTGGAACTATTTTCAAATCTGTTCTAGTAGAAAGAAGTTTACCATCTTCATTACAAACAATACTTGCTTTTTGATTTATTCCCTGGTATTCTACATTCCCGACACGACATCTTCCATCTAAAAAAGTTTCTCCCTCAAAAACCTCCACATATTCTTCATCTACCATGAATCTTGCAGTTGTATCTGGATCAACAACTTTGTCTAACCTTAGTTTCAACCCTCCCAAACAATAATCAAAAGTTGGAAGATAAATCTCATTTGACGTTTGACCCTCTTCTAAATTAACAGAAGAGATTCTCCTTTGATATGATTTTTCAGAAGTTGCAATAGTATTTCCAGAGTAAAGAACAATATTAGCTCGATCATCTCTAACCTCGCTTGCTCTCAAATATCCTTTAAATTTCCAAAACCCATACCTCTCAAAATCCTCGTCCCACTCTTCATCGGTCATAGGTTTTAAATAAAAACTCGCATCGCCCAATCCAAAAGCATTTTTAATGTCATATTGTATTCTAGCTGTAATATTTCCTTCGACAAATTCAGGCATGTCTGTCTCAACAGGATTTCTCTTCAAAATAATTTGTGCATAACCAATATTATTCTCTACAGGGGTTGTAATTTTTTCGTTTAGTCCCAATGCTGCCCTAGAAGGAAAAAAGTAAACACCTGCAACTCCTTCCGAATACTCTCTTTTTGGAAATCTTAAATATTTTATTGCATCAATATCTACTAAAGGATTAATCTTAATAGCACTAATAGGGCAATAGACTGGAACATTCTGTTCTTCCAATAAATCGCTTCTAACCAAAGGAGGGCTACATCCGCCTGGAGCAACTTGTAAAATAAAATCCTGACCTTGTTGACATAAGTCTCTTCCTTGAAAACTCTCCCTTCCCATTATTGTCGAAGTTTTAGAAGCCCCTGGAGCTAAAAGTTGAGGATTTGAATAGGCATAAGAACTTGCAAAAACAGAACCAAAAAACATAATTCCAAATACTAAAAACATTCCAAACAATAAAAATTTCTTTTTTACCATCTTAAAATTCCAAATCTACTCCGCTTCCTTCAAAAAGCAAATAATTCTCTTGAAGCTGTTCTAAATTATTTACTTCGGGAAATTTGTCCACTTTTAATTTAATCTTTTCTGAATCATCTAATTGGGAATCTAAAATATAATACTCTTGTTTCCCTCCTCCTGCTAATGCCCTTGTAACTATATTTTCAGGCAATTCAACATCATAACATTTTGTTCTAGTTAAACCAAAAAAACCTATTGACTGTTCCACACACCTTTCGGTTGTAGCTTCTTCCAATTCAATAGAAACATTTTCATAAATTGAAATATCTACCTCATAAAATCCTTCGCTTAATTTAATTTTCTTTTGTTCAGGATAAATAATTGTTTCTGCCCCTTCTTCAGTTATAAAACTAATCACTGCTTCTTTATTATAAATAGAATTATCAACCTGTAATTCTACTGGAATCTCATATTCTTTTTCCAAATAAATGGAAGCGCTACCTCCATCAACACTTGAATACATTACTCTCTTATCTTCATATCCTTCTGCTTGAACAACAATAAAACCGTTTACACACTGAGGAAAATTCGCAGTTATATTTCCTACTACCGTTCCAATATCACATCTCTCTCCAAAACACTCGTAAGAAATTTTGGCTTCAACAGGATTTCCTTCCATATCCAAAACACTTACACTCATTTCATTATTTTTATTTTCACAAATTCCAATACTCTGGCTAGCAATAGCCTCTCCTTCTAAAGGCTCTCTTGGCCTGTTCCCTTCAATGATTACTGCAATAGGAAATCTAAAAACTTCTTCTGTATCAGGATCTGAAACTTGAACCAAAACAGGATATTTAATATCATAAACAAAATGATAATTAACATAACAAAATCCTAAAATTCCCATTCCCGGCTGATTTCCAATAGGATTTGCAATCATAAAGTTTTCATCACTAGGAGCAACTTCAAAAGTTTTAGGCCAATTTCTAGAATTAATAAACTCTACTTTATGATCTTCAGAAACAGGTAATTCAGTTAAAAAATAATCATCTTTATCTCCCTGATTTTTCAAAGCAAGAGTATTTACTTCAATTGCTTCACTCAAATTGTTAAAAACTTCATCGGCATTCCAAGTCATAGGGCTACAAGTCACTTCAACGCCATTAACGGGAGCGTATAATCCCAAAATATCAATTCCTCTCTCTTCCAAAAAGAAAGTCTCTTGTTCATGGTCATAAATCTCTTTAGCAGAACCATAAAGACTCCCTAAATTGGAATTGACTATTTTATTATGCTCTTCAATAACTACGCTATTATTCCCAAAACCAACAACCATATCCATCTCAAGATTAAGTTCAACTTGATTGTCCCTTATAGAAACATCTGCCTCGGGTTCCTTCATATCGATCGAATATCCTTGACCATAATACTCCTCCATATAGCACTCTCCTGCTCTTTCTTCAATAAAATTTTCCAATTCATTTTCCATTAAATCTAAACTTGGAACTTGCTCCTTAGGAATATTGTTTCCAGAAACATAATACCAATAAGGAATTGCAGTTCCTGCAAAATCTAAATGAGAAGAAAACGGCATATACTCTGAACCGGGCTCAAATTCAGGTTGGTCTATAGATCCTCCTTGAGACTCAAGAAGATCAATGCCTAAATAAAGTTCATCTTCCAAACAATTCAAAAAAGTATTTTCAATGGGCTGAACCTCTATTCTAAATTGAGAATCAACAGGTTCTCTAAAAACAAATAAATAAAGAGAAACCCCTGCAACTATTAATATAGCTATAATAACAAAGATTGTAACTTGTGCTTTATTACTCCTCTTTTCCATAGAAACATAACAAAAAAATACTATATAAATTTAATTAATAATTTAAAATAAAAAACTTATTCCAAATCAGAGATCGTAACAAAATTATCTCCATAATCCTTAGATAATAAAATTTTTATGTCTCCACTAAAAACATTAATGCAAAAATCTTCTTCAACAACTCCATGCTCAATTTCAAAACTGGATTCGACCTTATCTTCTGATCTTAATTGTAAATATAGTCCTGATTCAAGCTCATCAAAACAAACTTTTTTAATTCCTCTCGGAGCCGAATAGAAAATTTCATCCTGAAAATCTCCAGTTGACTGCCACGCTTCATCTAAATCAGATTGCAAATCAGATTTAAACTTTTCTAGTTGAGCATCGGACGCCACCCCTAAAAATTGAGTCACTCCATAAATTGCAAACGCTATAAAAACTGCTGCCAAAATTATCGAAAAAATAGTTCCAAAAGATAATTTAA
>CAZXCF010000023.1:0-10346 GCA_964638995.1 Candidatus Woesearchaeota archaeon
TTTCAGGAGATACACTAAAGTTTTTTACTCTTGTAGTTCCACCTCCCCCTCCGCCAGAAGTTTTCTTTTTAGGAGGAGCTTTATAAACATACCAAATCGGAGAATTTCCAGGAATTTGCCAACTCAAGTAAGGATAACCATCGTTAATATTGTAATCAGAATTAGTCTCGATATCCCAACCAGCATTTGAATACTGAGTTATATCTTTCATTTCAGAAGTTGGTTTTGGTGTTGCACATTTTGTATCTGATTTATTGGAAGTTTCATTATCATAAAAGTTGTTGTTACAAATAATAGATACATCATAAATTTGTCCCATAAATCCTCCAATGTTTGTTGATGATGAATTACTTACCGATCCAGCCGAATAAGAATTTGAAATATTTGATGAATAACGAATAACTCCTGCAAATCCCCCTACTTGAGTATCTCCATTTACTTCTCCTGTTGCATAAGAATTATTGATGGTTGAAAATTCATAAATATATCCTGCAAATCCCCCTACTTGAGTATCTCCATTTACTTCTCCTGTTGCATAAGAATTATTGATGGTTGAAAATTCATAAATATATCCTGCAAATCCCCCTACTTGAGTATCTCCATTTACTTCTCCTGTTGCATAAGAATTTGAAACATTTGATAAATCAGAATATCCGACTAAACCTCCTACAATATCAGAACCGTTTACATTACCTGTTGCATAAGAGTTATTTATATCCCCCGCGTCAAAAAAGCCAGACAACCCTCCAAGATAAGCAGAACCGTTTACATTACCTGTTGCATAAGAATTTAAGATTGTGGTATAAAAAGAAAATCCCACTAAACCTCCCACATTTCTCTCACCAGCCGCATTACCTGTTGCATAAGAATTATTAATTGTCGAGTAACCGCTTGAAAGACCTACTAAACCTCCAACATAATACGTAATCCCTTTTACATCCCCTGTTGCATAGGAGTTAAAAATATTTGTATTTTCATAAATATATCCTGCAAATCCCCCTACTTGAGTATCTCCATTTACTTCTCCTGTTGCATAAGAATTTGAAACATTTGAATTAAAAAAATATCCTGTTAATCCTCCTACATCATATGATCCATTTATTTTTCCTGTTGCATAAGAATTATTAACAGTTGAATAACTCGACTCTCCAATTAAACCTCCAATATACCTATCACCTTTTATTATACTACTTGCTGAATAAGAATTAGTGATAATTGAATAATCAGAATCACCAATTAAACCCCCGACTAAGTTGCTAGTACTTGCCCCCTCCACATTCCCTGTTGAGTAAGAATTTGAAATATTTGAAGAAGATATGGACTGGCCTATTAAACCTCCTATATAATCATCTTCTCCTCTAACATTTCCTGTTGCATAGGAATTATTAATATAACTATTTTGTAAATATCCAATTAAACCAGCAGTTGAAGTACCCTCTCCAATTACATTTCCTGTTGAATAAGAATTTAGAACATTTCCTGAATCCATTCTTCCTACTAATCCTCCATTATAATAACACCCATCAGTTCCATTCACATTTACTTCGGAATAACAATCAAATATGTCGCCTCCATTAGAATACCCTACTAAACCTCCTAAATAGTAACCCTCTCCAATTACATTTCCTGTTGAATAAGAATTTGAAACTGTTGTTCCATAAATAGCTCCTGCTAATCCTCCAACATCAGCACCCCCTTCTACAGAAATATTTGAATAAGAATTTAAAATTGTCGAAGTATAGACAACTCCTGCTAATCCTCCTACATAATCATTCATCCCTATTACCTTTCCTGTTACACTTAAATCACTTATATTAGACCCAGATAATTTCCCCACTAATCCTCCCACATAAGTACTTCCCCCAGTAATATTCACATTAATTAGATTAATCTCGGAAACATTTGCATTTTCAATCTCTCCAAACAAACCAATACGATCTTCAGCAGATCTATTAATATATAAATCAGTTATATTATAATTATTACCTTCAACACTTCCATTAAATTGGTTTACAGAATTCCCCACAGGATCAAAACCCTTTCCACCATTCCATAAATCATGAGAAGGGTTGCTCGTATTTGAACAATCAACATTGTCAACCAATTGATAATGAGCGCTTAAATTTTGATCCATATTTTGTAACTGGCAACATCTAGTTATATTATAAGGATCTGCAAAAGTTCCTGAACCATTCATTAAAGGACAATAATTATAAACATACCAAATCGGGGAATTTCCAGGAATTTGCCAACTCAAGTAAGGATAACCATTATTTAATTTGTATTGAAAATTTTCCTCAATATCCCAACCAGCATTTGAATACTGGGTTATATCTTTCATTTCGGAAGTTGGTTTTGGTGTTGCACATTTTGTATCTGATTTATTGGAAGTTTCATTATCATAAAAGTTGTTGTTACAAATAATAGATACATCATAAATTTGTCCCGTAAATCCTCCAATATTTGTAACAGTAGTATTTGTTACAGATCCTGAAAAATAAGAATTATTTATTGTTGATTTCCATCCACCAAATCTGCCCACAAAACCTCCTGTCTGATCTTTTCCATGGACCTCATGCAAACTATAAGAATCAAGAATCATTCCTTCAGAAGAATACGGAGAAAAATCACCTATAAATCCGCCAATCTGACTTGAACCATTTATCTCGCCAATTGAATATGACTGAAAGATGATATTTTTTGAACCTCGCATTTGACCCACAAAACCCCCAGCAGTATCATGAGCATAAATATTTCCCCTTGAAGAAGAAAAAGAGATAATATTTTCTGTTCCATCATAAAATCCTACAAAACCTCCAACATACCCTTGGCCATCATCAGAAGAGTCGTAAATATTTACATTAGCTATGGAATTTTCAATAACAGCATATGATCCTGTAAACTCTCCTATAGAACCTCCAACATAATTTGAACCGTTTACATTTCCCGTTACATTAGAATAAGAAAAATTATTATCGTATGGCAAAAAACGTCCCACAGAACCTCCTACATACCTGTCTCCAGAAACATCTCCAACCACATAAGAATTATTAATTTTACCTCCTCTAAAAGATCCTGCTAATCCTCCAACATAATTTGAACCGTTTACATTTCCTGTAAAAAAGGAATCTACAATTGAATGATTTTCATTAGCAAAAGCTTTTCCTACTAAACCTCCTGTATAATTATTTCCATTAATACTTCCATTAGTAATACTACAATTTGTAATCTTTAATCCCTCATTAGAGTTAGCAGATCCTACAAGACCACCTACATAGTCTGTAGCATTAAATAGAGTATAATTTTCTAAATGTAAATTAGTAATATTAGAACCAATAACTCCAAAAAAACCACAATAATCCTGTCCTCCACAATCAATAACTAAATCTTCAATTACAAAACCTTGCCCGTCAAAAGTTGCATGAAAAGGATGGGTCAAATTACCTACAGGTTCAAACCCTGTAATCCCAGAACAATCAACATTGTCAACCAATTGATAATGAGCGCTTAAATTTTGATTCATATTTTGTAATTCAGTACAATTTGAAATTTGATAAGGATCTCCTATACTTCCGTCTCCCCCAGTAAAATGCCCAGTTAAATTAAAAAGCCCTAAAAGTGATAAAACAAATACAATTAATAAAAAACCAATTGCAAAATATTTTGTCACTTCTTTTTTCATAGAACAACAAAAATAAAGAGATTTATAAAGTTTTATTTAATCAAAAAGATATGGAAAAAATTACTAAAGAAAAACTAGACAGATATTTTAAACTCACCTCAACAGCCCTTAAAGAAATTAAAAAAAATATTATAAAAGGAAAAGAAAATTATGCAAAAGAAATAATTGAAATGGCTGAAAATTATTTATCCGACGCAAAACACTTTCAATCTAAAAATGATTATGTAAATGCTTTTGCAGCGCTAAATTACGCTCACGGATGGTTAGATTCAGGGGTAAGATTAGATATTTTTGATGTTCAAAATGATAAATTGTTTACAGTGAAATAATCCTAAGTACAAATGAATATGGCATTTATTAAAACCCAAAATATTAAGGTATGACTGCAGTCATACCGCTAAATTCTACTCTCCAAATCCAAAAAAACGTAAAACTTTTTTCCAAAAATTAAATCGAGTAAAAATATAAAAACCCTCTGCACTTTATAACAAAATGAAAAAAAAGGTGATCGTTTTAAGCTTGGGCGGAAGTCAAATAATCCCAAATAACATAAATATAAAATATCTAAAAGAATTCAAAAAAACACTTTTAAAAAATAAAAAAAATTACAAATTCGTTGTTGTTTGTGGTGGCGGAAGTCTAGCAAGAAAATATATTTCTGCAATTAAAACTCAAACATCGAGCCATAAATTTCAATCTCTTTCTGGAATAGCGGCAACAAGAACAAATGCAAGATTTATGAGTTACTTTTTTGAAATGGAACCCAAACAAGGAATTCCTCAAACAATGGAAGCGGTAAAAAACTACCTAAAAAAACAAGACATAATCTTTTGTGGTGCCTTAGAATATAAACCGGATCAAACATCGGATTCAACAGCAGCAGAAATTGCAAAACAATTCAAAGCTGAATTCATAAACCTTACAAATGTAAAAGGCCTATACAATAAAGATCCTTCAAAATTCAAAGATGCAAAATTCATAAAAGAAATAACTTGGAAAAAATTTGATGATAAAGCTCAATCTCTAAAATTTAAACCGGGGCAACACTTTGTTTTAGATCAAACAGCCTCAAAAATAATTAAAAAACAAAAAATTCCGACTTATATAATCAAGGATATGAAACAACTGAATAATTTATTAAAAAATAAGAAATTTGTAGGAACTAAAATTCAAGGCTAATTTTATAAAATCTAATTCTATAATGTTACCATGATAATTCAATCAGAAACCTTCGAAAAAGCTAGAAAAAAAATCAAAGAAGCAAAAAAACCTGTTATATTTACTTCGGACAATGATGATTTAAACAGAAAAATTCTAGAAAAATTAGATATTGATATCCTATTAATTAATCTAAAAAATAGAAAAGATTTCCAAAAACAAAGAAACTCTGGATTTAATCAAGTAATGGCAAAAATAGCAAAAAAAAATAATATTGCAATTGGAATAAATTTTGACGAGATAATTGAATCTAACCCTTATGAAAAACCACTTATTTTAGCAAGAATTCGACAGAATATAAAATTATGCAATAAAAACAAATTAAAAATGGCATTCATTGAACAAAAACATAAAAGAAATGTTAGAGATTTAAAATCACTAGGGTTAATACTAGGAATGCCAACATGGATGACAAATTCCTTAAAAATAGAACAAATAAAAAAATAACGACAAGTTTCAGAGGACGAGGAGAAAGAATTATAAGAGGTAATTACTAAAAAAGAGAATGCAAAAAAAACTAATTGAATCATTAAGTCCAAACGAAAGAAAGATTATCCCCTATCTAGAAGAAAATATAATTAACATATGTAAAAAATCAAATCTAGACAAAACCTCTGTTTTAAGAGCACTGGAATATTTACAAAATAAAGGGATTGTAAAATTAGATTATAAAAAAAGAAAAGTAATTGAATTAGGAGTAAACGGGGCACTCTATAAGAAAAAAGGGCTTCCTGAAAGGAGATTAATGAATTTACTTGATAAAAAAAGAATTATTTCTATAAAAGATGCGATAAAAGAATCTGGACTTTCAAATGATGAATTCAAAGCTGCATTAGGAGCACTAAAGAAAAAAGCCCTTATAGAACTTAAAAATGGAAAAATTATTCTAAACGCAAATAAACAAGAAATAGCAAAAAAATCTTTAGAAGAATCACTTTTAGAAACAATTCCCGTAAATTACGAACTAATAAAACCCGAACAAAAATTAGCACTAAAAAATTTACAATCAAGAAAAAACATTGTTGAAATTAAAGAAGAAACCCTTATAGAAATCGAAGTAACTGAAACAGGAAAAAGATTAATGAAATCAAAAATTTCGCAAGAAGATTTAATCGAACAGATAACTCCGGAAATAATCAAATCTGGAGGGTGGAAAGGAAAAAAATTTAGAAGATATGATGTTACTTCGCCTTTACCCTCAATCACAGGAGGAAAAAGACATTTTGTGAATCAGGCAATTGATTCTGCCAGAAAAATTTGGTTAGAAATGGGTTTCCAGGAGATGTCCGGTTCATTTATACAAAGTTCTTTTTGGAATTTTGATGCTTTATTTACAGCACAGGACCATCCTGTAAGAGAAGAGCATGATACTTTCTTTATAGATAAAAAAGTACCTCTTCCAGAAAACAAAAAAATAATAAAGGCTGTAAAACAAGCTCATGAAAAAGGGGTTGCGGGAAGTAAAGGATGGAAATATTCCTGGAATGAAGAAGAAGCAAAACAACTTGTACTAAGAACTCATACAACATGTCTATCTGCTCATACTCTAGCAAATTTAGATATAAATGAATTACCAAAAAAATTCTTTTCAATTGGAAAATGTTTTAGAAATGAAACAATAGACTGGAGTCACGGATTTGAATTCAATCAAACAGAAGGAATTGTAATCGACGAAAATGCAAACTTTTGTCATCTATTAGGATATTTGAAAGAATTCGCAAAAAAAATGGGTTATGAAAAAATAAGATTTAGGCCCGCATATTTCCCATATACAGAACCAAGCCTTGAAGGAGATGTATGGGATGAAGAAAGACAAGAATGGATTGAATTAATTGCTGCTGGAATTTTCAGGCCAGAAGTAACAGAACCTTTATTAGGAAAACCTATCCCAGTTTTAGCATGGGGGCCGGGATTTGATAGAATGATTATGAAAATTTATGAAATCAAAGACCTTCGTGAGATGTACAAAAATGATTTAACCCAATTAAGAAAAATGAGGTATTGGATATAATAAAATGAAAAATAGATTAAATATGCGGCATCAATCAAAGCGTAGAAAAGATGCTGCCCTTCAGTGCTTCGAGGAAGGGGCAGGAGGAAAAACAGGAGGTTTCCCCCTATGGCAAATATAAAAATTCCAAAGAAAGTTTTTGAAAAAGAAATAGGGCCTTTAGATGAAACAATGAAAAATAAAATTGCGATGTTTGGAACTACTTTAGAAAGTTTCACAGACAATGAGATTGAATTAGAAATTTTTCCTGACAGGCCAGATTTACTTTCATATCAAGGATTCAAAAGAGCATTTCTAAACTTCATAGGAAAATCAAAAAGATTAAAAAATTACAAAATAAACAAACCAGAAAAAAATTATTCTGTAAAAATAGATCCTTCTGTAAAAAATGTTCGGCCTTTTACTTCCTGTGCAATAGTCAAAGGATTAAAACTTGATGAAAACAAAATAAAAGAGATAATCGATTTGCAAGAAAAACTTCATACAACAATAGGAAGAAAAAGAAAAAAATTGGCAATAGGAATTTATCCTTTAGAAAAAATAAAGCTTCCAATAATTTATAAGGCGCTAGAACCAGATAAAATAAAATTTCAGCCTTTAGAATCTCCAAAAGAAATGTCGGGCCTTCAAATTCTTCAAAGACATCCAACAGGAAAAGAATACTCTCATTTACTTGCAGGAAAATCTAAATTCCCTATTTTTATAGACACTAATAAAAAAATATTGAGTATGCCTCCAATAATTAATTCTCACCTAACAGGCCGTGTAGAAAAAAATACAAAAGACGTTTTCGTAGAATGTTCCGGTTTTGACCAAGAACTTTTAGATAAATGTTTGAACATAATAATAACTACTTTAGCAGATATGAATGGAAAAATATACCAAATAAATCTTTCTGGAAAGAAGATCACGCCAAATTTAAAAACAGAAAAAATGAATCTGTCAATAAAAAATGTTAACAAACTACTTGGATTAAATTTAACAGAAAAACAAATAAAAGAAAATTTGAAAAAAATGGGTTATGAATATTCAAAAAAACAAGTGGAAATTCCTTCTTGGAGAGTTGATATCTTACATGAAGTAGATTTAATAGAAGATATAGCAATTGGATACGGATACAATAATTTTATGCCTAGAATACCTAAAATAGCTACAATGGGAAAAGAAAATCCTGAACAAACAATAAAGAAAAAAATATCGGAGATACTTTCAGGATTAAATATTTTAGAGATGTCTAATTATCATCTAACTACAAAAAAAGACCAGTTTACAACAATGGGTTTCAATGAAAAACAAGAAAAAGAGTTTATTGAAATCGAGGATTCAAAAACAGAATATGATATTTTAAGAAAAGACCTAACACATTATCTTTTAAAAATAATTTCGCAAAATACCGACTCTGAATATCCTCAGAAAATTTTTGAAATAGGAACAATTTTTGAAGAAAAAGAAAAGATTGAAGAAAAAGAAAAACTTTCTTTAGCAACAGTTCCGAGTAATTTTACAGAAATAAAGCAAATCCTAAACTATTTATCAGAAATGTTAAATGTTGAATTAGGATATAAAGAGCCCGAAAAAATTCCTAAATGGTTTGTTGAGGGAAGGGTTGCAGAAATAATTCTAAATGAAAAAGTCATAGGGTATATTGGAGAGGTTCATCCTAGGATTTTAAAGAACTGGAAAATCAAGATGCCAGTTTCAATTTTCGAAATTGATTTAAAAGAAATATTTAGAAAATTAATTTAAATTAACCGAAATATCCACCCTTCTTTTTTTCTGATTTGTACTCTAATCTAGATTCGACTTCTTTTATAATTTCTACAAAATCTTTTTTAATTTCTTGCCACAAAGCAGAAGTATCTTTAATATAATTCACTTCCTTTTCTTCTGAATAATCAACTAAAATCAAAGAACATATTTGAAGTTTTGCCAATTTTTTATGTAGATCAGATAATGCTTTTTTGTTTTTATCATCAAGCGATTTTATCAAAGGAAAAAGATACATTGGAACTGATGCAGGATTCAAAATACCCTCTAAAAACCTTAACAACCCTTCAACACTCTCTCCTAAATATCTTCTAATTTCTCTAAGCAAAAGATCTGTTTCCGTATCGGCAATTTTCTCAATACTAAAATCCTTGTTCAAAATTTCAAAACTAGGCAAATCATATTTTTTCTGTAAAATAGAATATTCCTTTTTCAATTTTTCCAAATCAGATTCAACCATTCTACTTACAAAAAAAAGTAATTTATAAAATTATGCAAAAATAAGAAAAAGTAACCAAATAAGAGCAAGACCAATAAATACGAAAGAGATCCAAACAAGTTCCTCTCCAGGAAGATTTTTCTTCTTAATTTCTTTCAAACTCAATATTGAAGTTACTAAAGCGGTAACAAGAAGCAAGGGAACAAGAATAAAAGCCAAAACAATCATAGTCCCATTTATTTCATAACTTAATCCACTACTTAAAAAAAGAATTATAGGCAAAGCCGAAAAAATGAGAGAAAAAATTGCCAGTTTACTTGTTTTATTTTTCATATTAAAATTGACTAATAAACCCTAAGGAAAAAAATCTCCAATAAAACCAAAAAGAATAATAAAAATACTGCTGATACAATTAATGAAATCAAAGAAAGATTTCTTCCTGAAAGATTTTTTTTCTTTATTTTATTTAAAGATATTGAAGAAACAACTAAAGCTACTATTCCAATTAAAACGCTAACTAATAAAAAGGTAGGAAACTCCGATGCGAAATCAATAAAAATTACAGGCATAAAAAAAACAACTAACATTAAACAAAGAAGGATTAATGATGCAATAGGTAACCCTGATGAATTTGATTTATTCTTTTCTTGAGATTGTTTTGATTTTGTCATAAAATGTTTAAGGTTTTATCCTTTATAAAAATTATTGAAATCCAGAAGAAGTTAATTTTAAGGGAAATACCCTAAATTTAATTTTTTCTAAAAGAAAAATCCAAAAGCCTGTGCCGGGATTTGAACCCGGGACCTCTACCTTACCAAGGTAGCGCTCTACCAGAACTGAGCCACACAAGCGAGTACACTCAGTTCAAGAAAAATAGAATATAAAAAATTAATTATTTAGATTTAGCAAAAAACAAAGCCAAATAAATAACCAAAAAAGTAAGAGCAATAGCTCCAAAAATGATTGATAATAAGAAAAAAGTATTGTCGAATAATTCATTATTTGAAACTAAATACAAAACATAGGACAAGATAGTTAAAATTGTAAAAAGAATAAAATCTCTAAAAGCAAATTTCATCCTATTTATTTTTTTATTTGATTTTCTTTGTGATTTTACTTTCCTAGATTTAGAGGGAGATTTTCTTTTTGTCACCTTTTTTTTGCTTTTAGAAACTTTCTTTTTAGATTTTTTCTGAGCACGAGTCTTTTTTTTCATTGGTTTCTTTTTA
>CAZXCF010000024.1:0-10017 GCA_964638995.1 Candidatus Woesearchaeota archaeon
CAGGAGTATATTTATTCCGACAGGAAAATTCCTTTTTTGGGTTTTCTTTTATTAGTAATCTTATTAAGTACATTAGGAAATAATAGTTCTTTTAATGATAACAATGAAGTAGAATATAACATAGAAGTTCCTTCAGAAGAAGAAATTAAAATTCATGATGAATATTCTGAACTTCTATATCAAGAAACAGTTAATTTTTATGATGCAGAGGATGCGGGGTTGGATTACAAATATAATGGAGTATTAATAACTGAGAATGGAGATCAATTAGAAAATTTAGTGAGTGCAGACATAGCACAAAAATATGGAATTACTGAAGAAAAATTAGATGAAATTTATTTAAGGGTAGAAGTATATCAAAATCAATAAGAGGTAATTTATAAAATGGCAAAAAGAAAAACACACGTTCAAAAACAAGGTCATTTGTTGACACTTATTTTATTGTTAATTTTATTTTTTCCAATTGGATATTTAGATATAAAAGAGTTAAAACGTACGAGTATAAATAACAATTAAAAAAAGGACTATAAGATAATTAAAGATCACTAGAAATTAATTGCTTTTGGATGTTATTCTTTACAAATAAAAAAGTTTAAAAGTTAATTTGTTCTAAATTAATTAACCCTCCATAGCTCAGCGGTTAGAGCGTCTGGCTGTAGCTTATAGCTAATGTGGACATTCCATTAGACGTAACCTCAAATTCAAGGGAAGCGTCATAAGAGAACCCATAGGCGTCTTTTATTGGATAAGGATGAAGCATGATAAGCCTCGTTGAGGCGGGTATAATCTTAAAATAAATAAGCAGTACCCGGAAGATCCCAAGTTCGAATCTTGGTGGGGGGATATATGTGGGGCTTTATGCCCCACTTTCTCTAAGAATTCTTAACAAAATTCAGAGGTAATTTAATTAGTTCGACGAGCAACTTTGATTTCAATCAATCCCTAAAAGTAAATTTGAAAAATAGAAATTAAAGTTGGGAGCATTGGTGGGGGGATATATGTGGGGCTTTATGCCCCACTTTCTCTAAGAATTCTTAACAAAATTCAATTTTATTTCAATATGAAAGATTAATCTCAAGTCAAGCACTAGACCAAGTGTAGCGAGAGTTTGAAGGCTTGGCGAGGAATAATAGGAGCCTTGCGCTCATTCTTTCTAAGAACCCTAAAAAAATCTAAAAGAATTAATTTATAATTTTCGTGAAATATTAAAAATATTTTTTCGTTTATAAATCCTTCTAAAAAATTTTTATCCTCGAGAAAAATAGAAATATTTAAAAAAGAAAATATTTTTTAAAAAATAAATAAAACGAGGTTAAAAATGGACAAAGAAGAAATCAAGGAAAAGGAAAAAGACGATTTGGAGGAAGCAATAGACAGTTTTGAATTAGATTAACTCGCTTCAAAAACAATTTCATTATTTTTCTTATTCAATTCATTAAATTCATAATCAATAATAACCCTTAATTCATTAAATTTTTTGATTGGAATATTCTTTAACATAAATTTAATCCCTGTTCCAATCTCTAAAGGTTTTACATCTATACTCTTAATAACTTCAGAATCAGCATAAATTTTAACGATAGATTTTTCTGAATCTTGAAGCCCTGAATTTTTTACACTTAAATTTATATCTAAATACCTTTGATGAGTTTCAGGAGTTATATTTTCTAAGACCAAATCAGGTTCACTTGGAATTGAATAAAGGGAATTGATCAATTCGGGGATTTCTTTTCCTATTTCTTGGGAACATTTAGAAGTATTATACATAATATTATCTGAATTTTTTGAGTGCCCAAATCCTAAAGCGTGCAAGATCTCATGAATAGCGACATTTGGATTTGAACATTTAGAGTCTCTTATTAATAATATTTTTCCAAATTCAATAACTCTAAATTCTCCAGATTTTGTAATATTAACAGGACCTCCCTCTCCTGCAACAAAAAACCCTCCTTGAGGAACTTGTTGTGATTGACAGCTTACTAAAATCTCTTCATTATTATTAACATCATAAAAATCCAAAATTGTTATATTTTCTAAAATTTCAAAAGCTCTTGTTGCATCGCTTTTTTTCTGTAATGTGCACTTATCACTTATTTTATAAGAAATATTTGAATCACGGTACCTTAAATTTTCATAAAACTGCATCTGACTTAAACCTGTTAGACTTAAACTAAAACTAGGATCACGAGGTTTTGTTGAAAATTCCAAATCCCCCACTCCCATGAACCAGTATAACCAAAGCATAGAGATTATAAAAATTATTAAAATACTAGTAAGTATGGTTTTGATATATTTCATAAAAATAAAAAATAAATACGCTATATAAAATTATTGAAATAAAAATAAAAATAAAAAATTAAATTGAAAATTATTCAGTCTTTTCTTCAGAAGATTCTTCTGTTGATGACTCTTCACTAGCTTCTTCATCAGATTCAGGTTCAGAAGATTCTTCACTAGAGTCAGAAGATTCATCAGACTGAGTTTCTGCTGATTCTTCAGCAGGTTCTTCCTCTGAACTTTCCTCACTCGGAGCTTCTTCCGACTCTTCAGTAGCTGATTCTTCGCTATCTGAAGTTTCATTATCTTGAGTCTCAGATTCTGTAGACTCTTCACTAGAAGCTTCTTGAGGAGTTTCAGAAGTTTCTTCAGTTGAAGTCTCTTGAGGAGCTTCAGTTTGTTCGTTCTTTTCTTCTTCCATCTTATTTTACCTCATTTAATTAATAAAAAGTTTAAGTCTAAATGTCTTTTAAAGGTTTTGGAAACAAGACGTTTAGAAGTATCAATTAATTTTCAAAGCATCTTTTACAGCATTACCTGTAGCAGAAACAGCATCTTTAACATGTCCGATTGTATTTTTACTCCATTTCCAACAAATACTATCTCCCATTCCAATATCGCAATCCATTCCAATATTTTGAGCCTGTTGGCCTCCAATAAGCCCCCAAATAACTAAAAGTGCAATAATCAACAACAAATAAAGATATTTCTTTTTCATTTTCTAATTTCTAAACGATTTAAGATTATTTAAAATTAACTAATTATCAGAATTTCTATTAATAATATCAAAATAATTTTTTCTAAGCCTTTTACCTTTTTGAGTTATCTTCATAGCATAAACATTTTTCCCAATCTTCTTTGGTTCGTAATACCCTAATTTAACAGGAATAAAATCTTTAACAGAAAAATCTTGAAAAAATTCTAATTCGGTCGGCCCTTTTAATTCTTCTGAACAAAGATCCAAGGTATCTTCAATTAAATCATAAATATCTTCATAATAAATCTCATCATTATATTGAGAAAGAGTATTTATAATTTCGTCATAGTTTTCATCAATTATTTTTCCAACGAGATCAACTATCTTTTTTTGCTGATCCGTATAAAATTCGTTATTTATCTCTATCTTATATTTCTTGTGTTTAAGAAAATCTTCTAACATAATCCAAAATAAAAATCAGTATTTTTAAGAATTACTATACTCTAGTTCTCTTTTCATTTCTTGATTAATAAAATATGTATGTTTTTTTCCAGTATATGATAAATAAAGTTTACTTTTAGCTCTAGAAATTGCAACATAAAACAACCTCTGCTCTTCATCATCTCTATCATAATCATACATTCTTACTGCTTCCATAACCGGATGTTCACTAGCTTTACAAGGAAAATTAGAATAATTACACCCAATCACAAAAACAAAATCTGCCTCAAGACCTTTTATAGAATGAATTGTAGCAAGTGTCACTTTACCTTTTTCAATTTCTACATTTGGATTCTCTTCTGTTTTTAAAATATAGGGAATTCCGTTTTTATCAAAGTATTTTGAAATCTCTTGTAACTGTTTTTTTGTTCTAGCTAATACAAATACTCTATTTTCTAAAAAATTTTCATTCAAAATCTTTTTTGAAACAAATTCATATTCTTCTGACTCATTTTCAAAATTTTTCAAATCTAAAACAGAATCCTGTTCTTTTTCATAATCTAAAAAAGGCATTTTCATATTTTTTATTGAATCGTTCATTAATTTTACAATTGATTTTGAACTTCTGTAATTTTTTTTCAAATGAATAACTTCTACATTCTCATGTTTTTCATGAAATTCTAAAATATGCGAAATATCTGATCCTCTCCATCCAAAAATAGATTGTCTAGGATCTCCAACACAAAAAAGATTTTTAGGATTTAATAAATCCAGAAGCTCAACCTGAGAATCATTAACATCCTGATATTCATCGACTAAAATATGGTCAAATTCGGGAACATTATTTTTATTTTTTTTAAGAAAACTTAAAGTATCATAAATTTGATCAGAATAAGTTCTCAACCCTTGCATTTTCAAATGCTGATCTAATTTTTTAACTATTTCACAAATCATTTTAGCATTTTCAGAATCTTCTCCTTTCAGATCCTTAGAAAATTCCCCGAATTTTTCTCTGTTTAATTTATAATAATCTAAAATAGAAAAACAATTTTTAAGAAACATGTTTTGTAGTTGAGATTGCGTTTTATTTTTTTTCTGATTCTCAGTAAAATATTTATCGATTGCTGTATGAATAGTATATCCCATAAAATTTAGAACTAAAGACAAAGCAAGAACTTTATCCTTATATGAAGCAACTCTCATCCTCCTTCCATAAATCTTTCCTGTATTTTTTAAAAGTATTTTTTCGCAAAAAGAATTAAAGGTTTCAACCTGAATTTCAACCTCAGATCTTTTCAGTCTGTTCCTCATTTCTTCTTTTGCTTTTCTTGTAAATGTAATCGCCAAAATTTTATTCTTATGAACTCTTAATTTCTTGTTCAAAAATTCAGCTCTTTTTGTTAAAACGCTTGTTTTTCCGGAACCTGCCCCCGCAATACAAAGAATTTTTTCTTTATTAGAAATAATTGCTTTTTTTTGTTCAACATTAAATTCTTTTAAAAATTCATTTAATTCTCTAAAAGCCTTTAGTTCAGACTCATTTACAATCGTTTCTTTTTGTTCCGGCTTTTTATTTAATTTAGGTTCTAAAAGTTCATCCTTCCCTTTTGGAGTTATTCCAATTACTTGAATAAATTTATTAAAATTAACAGGAGAAAAGTTAATCATCTTATGCAAAAGCAAATTATCAATAATTCCTTCTATTTCTTCTTTTGAAAGAAAAGACAAGTTTCCAAAATTATGGCAATCAAAAAGCTCATTCTTTTCTATAGAAGGATTATTTAATTCCCCCTTCAAAAAATCAACCAAAAGTTTTTTTCCAACTGGAAAAGGGATTTCATTTAAAGATTTTAAAACATTCAAATGATCCCTTGAATCATCTCTTTTAAATTCAGGAATATCCATTAACTGACTAAAATTAATCCCTTTAAAAGAATTATTATCTAACTAAGATACAATCAAAGCATAAATATTTTTAATTAAAAAGAAAACCATTAATAATAAAGCCCCCCAAACGAAAGTTCTTGGAGTAATTTTTATTTTTTCTGTAACCCCTGTTAAAATTAAAATGCATATGACCAAAATAAGTGATTGAAAAATGATTTTTCCAGGTAATTGCTCTGTCGGAACATTCATAATATTCACCATGTTCTAATACAATTAAGAATCTTTTTAATTGTTTAGGTTAAAGCTATTCAAAATAAAATTAATTTTATGATAACTGCCATACCTAAAATTATTGAAATCGCTCCAACATACTTAATCAAATTATGCGCTTTTATCCTTTTAACGGCATAGGCTGCAAAGGGTGTTGCAATAATCCCTCCAATTAATAAAGAAAGAATCATCCCCCAGTCAACATATGCATCTTTCGTTAATAATAAATAAAATAATATTCCAAATGTGGATACAACTCCTTCTACAATCGAAGTAATTCCTACTGCCTTTTTACTTTTTAAACCAGATATTATTTGCCCTCCAGTTAAAATTGGCCCAAAACCTCCTCCGACTATCCCCTTATTGAATGAAGCGAAACTTCCCAAACCTAAAAGTTTTTTCCAAGAAAATTTATACCTTTTTTTCTTTTTTACATTAAAAAGAATTATGGTTCCAATGAATAAAAATATTAACCCTACATACGCCTTCAAAACAATTTCAGGTAAATTAATCGCGACTATCGCACCTATTAGAATCCCGATTATTCCAAATGCGGTCAGAACTGAAGCTATTTTAAATGATTTAGATTTAAATTTAAAACTAACATTTTTAAAACCATGATGCAAAATTCCAGCTGTCAAACTCAATGCTGCACTACAAAACAAAATAGCAAAAACAATATCCAATGGATTATATCCTAATAAAACTAAAATAGGTGCAACTATTCCAAAACCCATTCCCGCAAAAGCATCAATAAATTCCATTATAAAAGCTATTATAATTAAAGAAATAATCACCTCAATCATAAATTAAAAAAAATAATAATGTATATAAAGCTTTAGAAAAAACTTAAATACTTTTAATTATATTATAATTAATGGCGAATAAAAGAGATGAGTTATCTAAAAGAAGGACAGAGCTTGCAGAAATGAGGACAGATCTTGCACGTAGAAGGACAACAATGTCTGATCTAAGAACATCTTCTAATGCAATTCTATTCGGTTTAGCATTTATAGGTTTTTCAGAAACAAGATGGGATTTCTTTTTTATAGTTGGTCTTGCTGCACTTGGATTAGGGCTTGTGTTTATAAGTACAACAATCCGTTCAACACTAAAGCATTCAAAAAAATTCAAAAAAATAGAAAATTTATTATATAAAACAGAGTTATTTAATGAAGATTTATTAAGACCAAGAATTAAACCTTTTTCATGATTCAAAACGCCCCGACCGAACGATAGACAAAAGTGTCCCAATTTCAATTATTTCTCGAGAATGTCTGGGTCTCAGTTAGAGACTGGTTTATTTTTTCTTTTTTGTTCCACTCTTAACTATCTTTTGAATCTTTTCCATTTTTTCATCTTTTACTTGGTCTTTGAATATGCTTAAAATAGATTTTATCTTTGTTAATAATTCATCAAAAGTTATAATTTCAACATCCTTTAATCCCGCTCTCAATAATTCAAAACATTCTTGTTGATATTTATTAAGTTCAGAAAACCTTCCAATTACTAAGATACATTTCGGGTCAAAAGCTTCTAAATCTGCACCTTTAGTAATTTCATAAAAGTCCTTTAAATATACTGATTTCTGGTCTAATATTTGAGCAATGGCTCCACTTAATTCTTTATCCATATGATAAACATTTCTTCCTCTGTAAGGTTTTGCAGAAAGGAGTTTGGTTGTATGTTTCTTTATTTCTATGAGTGCAGAATTTTTTGTTAAACTTTTTGTATAAAGAAAATCCACATATTTCCCATCTACATCAAGCACAGTCTTCCCCCCGACGTATGCTTGGTCTTTAAATAAAACTGCAGGATGGGCAAATAATTGAGAAAATATCCAAGCATTTTTCTTAAAGAAATTTTGCCATCTTTGTTCGCTAATTTTCTTAAGAGATATTAAGTTTTCAAATTCATCTAATACTTCCCCCATCATCTTTTTCTCACTTTCCTCCATCTGTAAAATTAAATCTTGTCTCTTCAATAATTTTCTTTCAGAAATTGAAAGTTTCTTAAATAATCCGATTAGAGCGGTTTTGTCATCAGGACTTATCTTCTTGTCTATATTTTGATATTGACTCAATAGCCTATGTAATGTCCCTCTTTGATATCTTTCATCTGTTCTTGAGAAATACTTAGGAAATCTCTCAGCAAAATAATTTTGAGTAAAAACTCTATTCTTCTCGTTCATTATTTTTGTTAAAGAACTTGTATTTTTTCTAAAAGTAGCTAAATCATCAAGATTTATTATGAGTTGTTTTCCTACCAAAAGAGTCTTTTTTCTCTTAGATAAAATTATTTCTTCTACTCCAGAATTTTCATCTACAAATTTCATAAGATGTTTTAATAAACCCGTCGGAGCATAACCCTTACTTGCAGTTTGTGAAAATCCAGCAGGTAATTTACTATTTAATCCTTCTAAGATTACTTTTTTTATTGTCTTATATCTAGGTATTATTTCCTTGCTCCCCCATTTTCTCTTTAATAAATGATAAATTGTTTTATCTTCTTTTTTTAGAACCGTTCGCGTAAGAAAATCTAAGCCATAATCCGTATTTACAAAATGAAAAATAGTTTTTTCTTCATTATCTTCTAATACCAACTCTGCTTTAATTGGTTTAGTTTCATTAATTTCTGTTTCTTTGATTTCTTTAGGCATTTTATACTAAAATTGATAGAAATACAAACTATTTAACACTTATTCTTCCTGTATTCTACATAGTCCCAACCTAACAATACTCTGTATCTCACAATATCCTAACATAATAACATTAACTTCGCCAATTGAATAAAGAATTGAGAACTTTAAAGGAAAGAAGCGAAGGGAACATTCGCAAATGACTAAAAGAAAGTTTGAAATTCATTTCAGTCCAGCGAAGCTTAATACACACCCTACACACCACGCTACACCCTCACACAACCACCTCAAACACCCTCACAACCATCACTATCAACCTACCAAAACCAGTAAATCCACTCTAAAACTCCTATATATATATATAGGAGATACAGAGTAAAAGTGTTGATATGTCCGAAATGTCTTGAGGATTACGTCTTCTTTAAGAATTTGTCAATACTAACTTTTTCTTTTGCATTTTACTTAGAATAAACCAATCTGCTAATCCAATAAAGATTAATTCAATTACAATATTATACCACTCTATTAATTGAATATACTGAGGTAATTGCAGACTAAATCCCACAAAAATATAAGAGATTCCTTCAAAGCTTTGGTCTCGTGCTTCTTGAAAATTCCTTATTAGTCCACTATTTTTTCTTGTCTTGGTTTTTGCTCCCCAAATTGCTCCAGTATCTTTGTATGAGCAAATTTTTTCAATGGTTTTATTGCTCAGAATAAAAGGTTTTACGAGAAGTGTTGTTCCAATCATACTCAAAATTAATCCAATTATAGATATCCCTTGAATTAAACTATTCATTTCCCAAAGTCCTCCACAATCTTAATTTCCTCAGGAGTTAAATCATAAAGTTTGTAAACCATTTTATCAATTTCTTCTTCAAGAATCTTAACTTTTTTCTGCTTAACAGAATCCTCTAAATAATCTTTCTCTTTTGTTATTTCTAATATCCTATCCACGATTTCAATGAATGGCTTTTGTTCTTCTTTAGAGATTTTTTTTATTGGAATCTCCTTAACAGTGGGAATGTCAAATCCCAAATAGCCTCCAGATAAATGTTTACTCTCAAATTTGTTATAATACCAGTAAGTTAACAAAGAGGAATTTAAAAGAGCAATTAAATAAGAAGAATTTAGTTCTAAATCTACTAAAAGATTTATTTTGCCTCCAGCCAATTTATCTGAAGAATACATACATCTTATATCTTTAGTCATTCTCGCAAAAAAGATTTTTTCTTTCGAGAAATAATCAATAACATTTTTTGGATAAATCTCTAAGGGTATATATTTTGTCAAATCTTTAAAAAAATATTTTCCAACATTAGAGGATTGAACAACTTTTATATAACCTTCCTGTCCCTTTTCATTGAGATTTTCATATTCTTTATTTTTTATTATTTTTTTACCAAAACCTCCAGCAGAAGTCCCACAAAATATTTTACAAAATTCACCTAATGTAGTTTCAACTAATGAAACTTTATCTAACACCCTATTCTCTTCGGAAATATTTATTCTATAACTATCTTTTTTTGTTTCTTCTTGGTCTATAAGAAATCCTTTTTTATCAATCTCTTCTAATTTATCACACCTAACAATTTCAATTTTGTTATTTTTCATAAAGCTATTAATGAAGAAATTTATACAAGTATAAGTAGATGCTTCTGCAAAAACTCTTATATTTGATACATCAATTATCTTAGAAATCTTCGAATTATCAATCGCAAATTTTCTAATACCATATCCAGAATCTGCGGTTAAATATTGATAGGGATTAATATAAACCAAAGTTCCATTCTTCTTTAAAATAGAT
>CAZXCF010000025.1:0-9521 GCA_964638995.1 Candidatus Woesearchaeota archaeon
TTGATCTAAAAAGATTTATTAGTGCGAATAAAGCCCGTTTTTTTCCATCGCCTATTCCCTTCAAGATTTTTTGTATACAAGGAGGAAATTGAGAATCTTGAATATTTTTCAAATTAATTGGTTTAAAATCTGCGTATTTTCCCTTTAATTTTTCTGAAGAATTTCCTGATTTTATTTCATTTTCTTTTATCCAATCTAATGCTTCACGAATTAAAAATTGTGCTTCTCCTTCTATTGAATTGGGAATAAAATCTTTTACTTTTATTTTAAGTGGATGAGCGTCTTTTAAATCGAAATTTTCTAAATCCTCTTTATCGATCACTGAACTTGCAAGGGCTGTTTTTTCGTGTAAAGAATAAGGCATTCTAAACAAATGTCTTGATGAAACTAAAACCAAATCTAATCCCAAATAAATCCACCTCTATATTTCTTGTAAAAATAGATGGATTTTTTTCTGAAGTTAAATTGCACTTTTTACATTCATAAATTTTTTTGGAATCTACTTCTTCAAATTCTGTTTTTCTACAATTTGGACATTTATAAGTTTTTGAATCATTCGAAGAAAGTTTTTTCAATTCTTCTCTTCCGCATTTTGGACAAACATATTTTTTTTGAGTATATTCTAGTGCAACTTCTTTACAATTATTGCATTTTATTCCTTTCTTTATTTTAGCATCCTTAAATTGATCATAAAAGTCTTCAGGAAGAGAATTTTTCATTTTTGATTCGGCTTTAAATGCAATATACGCAAGTATTTTTCTAGGTAATTCTGGAAAAAGATCTTTTGTTTGTTGTCCTGCTAGTTCTTTAGGGAAAGCTTTCCACGGAAGAACTATGTGAAATCCTTTATTTCCTGAAAATTTAATCCCAATATTTTTTATTCCGTGATCTTCAAAAACATCTATTATTGCTCGTGCTGCTTTTTTACTATAATCGAACCATTTACAATCAAGATCAATTAAAAGATCCCAGCCAATTCTAAGTTCGTTTAATTTTTCATTTGAAATCCCTGTTTCAAGATCAAGAGGGTCGTCCCAAATTTCTTCAGAGCAATGAAAAGATGTGGCTCCTTTTTTTACCAATTCTTGCACATCATTAGGATATTGGAATGAATCTGGACGTTTTCCAAAACCTTCAAAATACCTCGGAGAGATTTCACGATTTTTAGAAAAATTGTATATTGCTTTCCGGATTTCAGGATTAGAATAATATAAATTAGTTATTTTTCTGATTCTATCTTCTTTAAAACTTGACATATTATTTTGAAAGATGAAAGATTTATATAGTTACCTTATACTCAAACATAGTAATACTTAAAAGATATATTAATTTAAAATTAAAATGTTACTAAAATTAGAAAAACCGGGTGTGCTTTCAAAAGCTATAGGGCTTATATCTGAATTAGTTACAGAAGTTAAATTTAAAATTAATGATTCTGGAATGAGTGTTGTTGCTATTGATTCTGCAAATGTTGCAATGATTCACCTTTCACTATCAAAAGATGCTTTTTCCGAGTTTCAAGTTTCAAAAGAAGAAACCCTAGGTGTTAATTTAGATGATTTAAAAAAAATCTTAAAAAGATGTGGTGCAAAAAGTATCTTAATTTTAGAAAGAAAAGAAAACAAACTAAATATTGAATTGCAAGACAGAATAAAAAGAAATTTTAGTTTGAATTTAATTGAAATTGAAAAAGAGGATAAAGAGCTTCCAAATTTAGAGTATAGTTCTAAAGTGAATATGAACTCTGTAGATTTTATTGACGCCATTGAAGATTGTTCTGTTGTTGCAGATGCTTGTTCTTTCATTATTGAAGATGGAAAGTTTGTTATTGAAGCAAAAAATTTGAATTCTGCTAGAGCCGAGTTTTCAGGGGATGAGGCTGAAATTGAAGCTGAAGATTGCAAATCAAGATATAGTTTGGAATATTTGCAGAAATTTATCAAAGGATCAAAACTTTGTGAAAAAACTTCTTTAAATTTTGCAAATGATCATCCTTTGAGAATGGATTTAAATTTTGAAAGTTTGCAACTGAACTTTATTCTTGCCCCGAGAGTTGAGACTGAATAGGATTTCAGAGAAATATTTATCTTAAGTAAATTGAACTAAATCTTTTTAAATACGGATTCCTTTTATTTTTTATGCAAAAGAGGAGTAATAATTCAAGCAAAAGAGGGCAAGTAACAATATTCATTATAATTGCGTTGTTGATTGTGGCGGGAATTGCACTTATTTTAACATTGTCTCCGGGAGTTAGAGAAACTTTTGGAGGAGAACCTGAAAATCCTCGACAGTACATACAAAATTGTTTAGAAGATAGAATTAATGAAGATTTGGAATTGATTTCTATTCATGGGGGAACAATAGATGAACCTAAAGATTATTTTTTATATGAAGAAAATAAATTGCAGTATTTATGTTATACAAATAAAACTTATGAAACCTGTGTTGTTGAAGTTCCTTTTATTGCAAATTCGATTGAAAAAGAGCTTGAAGAAGATTTAGAATCTGAAGTAAGAACTTGTTTTAATTCTTTAGAAACAGAATATGAAAAGAACTATGATGTTACATTGAAGAGAGGAGATTTTAGAGTTGAATTGCTTCCAAAAAAAGTTGTTTTGAGAATGGAACATGAAGTTATTTTAAGGAAGGGTGATGAAACGCAAACTCATGAAGATTTTAGTATATTTGTAAATAATAATATTTATGAACTTTCGAGAATTGCTTCAAGTATTATAGATTGGGAAGAAGCTTATGGTGATGCAGACCCTATTGCATATATGGCGTTATATCCTGATTTAAAAGTTGAAAAGCATTTACAAAATGATGGGACGGCAATTTATTTAATTGAAGATAAGAATACAGGAGATAAATTTCAATTTGCTTCGAGAAGTATGTTGACATCTGTTGCTCAATTAAGTGATAAAGAGGCAAAAGCATTAGGAGAACAATGATAAAAACAAAAAAGAGTGTTTTAGTATGTATGATTTTTTTAATTAGTTTACTAGCAGGATTTATGGTTAGTGGGCAAGGGCTTGGCATTCAAAAAGGAACTTGTATTTCTTTAGATGCTGGAGATTGTCAAGAAGGGGTTAGGCAGGCAGATTGTAGAGAAGTGGGAGGAAAATGGTATGCAGAACCTGCTGAAGAAATTGAAGATTGTCGATTAGGTTGTTGTTTTTTAGGTGATGGAGTTATTTATACAAGTAAAATTGATTGCGATTATCAGTATTCTATAAACGATCTTTCAAACCCTACAACAAGAGAAAAATTTAGAAATGATTTGACGCAAGAAGAGTGTTATTATACAGGGGGAATTCAAGATGAGGGAGCTTGTATTTATGAAAGCGGTGTTAAAAGCTTGTGTAAAAGAACTACAAGAGAAGATTGTAGTACTAATTTAGATGGAGATTTTTATGATGGGAAATTGTGTACTTCAGATGAGTCTGGAATTGCAATTGCAGAATGTTCCCCAACAAAAAAAGTAGAGTGTTATGATTACAAAGCTTATTTTGTAGATAGTTGTGGACAGAGAGGAAATATTTATGATAAAGATAAAGAAACAAACGAAGATTATTGGGAAGAAATTCAAAATCCTGATTGTGTAGTTGATTTAGACAAGGGAGAGTTTGATTCAGATTGCGGGTATTGTGATCAAGAAAGTATTTGTTCAGATTATGAAGGCCAAAATCCAAGTATGCCTGATAATGTTTGTGTAAGTGTTAATTGTAATGATGATGAATTTTATGAAAGGTATGGTAGGCATCCAAAAAATGGGGAGAGTTGGTGTTCTGGAACTAATAGTACTTTTGTTCCTATTGAAAGAGATCCTGATCAAAGAGGGATTTTAGTTAATAGTGATTCAAGTAAATTTAGTTATGTAAAAAATGAGATGGAAATTGATAATTTGAGAAGTGAATTAGAAGATGCAAATAAATATAATCTTCCTGGAAGCATGTATTGGATAAGAAGTTGTAATAATGGAGAGGTTACTACAATTGAGTGCGACCCTCATAGAGAGAGTATTTGTACTGAAAGTTGGAATGATATTGAAGAATTAGAATATGGATATAGGGATGCTGTATGCGAACAAAATACTTGGCAAGGTTGTTTTAATATAGACAATAAAGAAGATTGTGAATCCAGTATTATGTGTAAGTGGTTGTATGGATATAGATACTATCCTCAGGATATTGTGACAAGTCCTGGAGATAGAAATGAGAGTTATCAGGGGATTTGTTTACCCATGTTTGCTCCTGGATTTGATTGGAATTCGTCAACAGGTGGCGGGGAAATGTGTGGAACAGTAGGAGATGTTTTAGATGTTGTTTTATATCAATCAGGGATATTTAGAAACAGAGATGGTTTTTATGAAAAACAAAAAGATGGAGATGATAAATGGCCTTTTACTCAAACAACAAAACTATGTTTAGAGAATTGTCATTTAATTCCTTTTTATGGAAATTATTTTGTTGAAGAAGGAGGAATTGATTTGTATGAGAATATTGACACTAGTTCGCAAATCTTTGATTTTTGGAGAGGTGGAAAACTGGGGGATAATGTAGGGAGTAATAAATATTTGATAAGTAAACAAAAAGGTTATTATTGCCATAAGCCAGGAGAGGAAAACAAATCAAAATTAGGTTCTATTGCAGGTAAAGATGCCGATTGTTTGTCGAGTAGTAAAGATAAAGCAGAAAATATGCCGGTGTTTTTAACTCATGATGAATATTTATATTATCTACAACAGAGGGCAAGATCAATTGGAGATTGTGGTTATAAGTCTCATGCGTTCTCAGGATATGAAGGGGATAGAGGTTTAGAAATTTTAGAATCAAATGCTCAAAAAGTAGGCCAGGACAGGCAAATAAAAGAAGATAAAAAGGAAAAAAATAATTTAGGAAAGCATGTCGTGTATAAAGGATTTGATAGTGCAGGATATCAAGCTGAAACATATAAAAACATTCCAGAAGGGGGGAGTATTAGCGTATAAAATGAGAAATAAAAAAGGATTTTTAGCAATAAGCCAGATTTCAATTTTAGTTGTAGCTATTTTTGCATTTGCATTTATTATTGGGGGAGCAGGATTTGTAAGAGGGGAAAATGCAAATGTTGATCCAGGTAATGCTTGCGGAGATTGTACTCTAAGTGATCTTGAAAATAATAAGGGGGAATGTGCTAATCGGGGAGGAGAATGTGTGAAACCTCCTATTGGCCAAGAATATTGGGAAGAGGGTCAAAAAGCAATTACTAACAATGGATATTATGGGCAAATTGAATGTTGCCTTTGTGGTCCAAATAATCCGACAAGTTGTTTAATTCCTATTGAATGTACTACTGAAGGAAAGTGTGAAGGAAAATCTGATGGAAACTCCTATGAATGTACTGGCGAATTATGGAAATATGTGGATAGTTGTGAAGATACAGAGACTCAAAGTTCTTCACAGGAAACACAAGGAGCTTCTAACGGAGAAGATGGTGGAACAACTAATACGGAAGCCGATAAAAATGAGATTTCTTCTATACCTATGAAAGTAATCAATGCTTTAAGTTTAACGAGAGAAGGGATAGAGGGTTATGAATATTTAAAGGGAAAAATACCTGAATCTGAATTGAGAGGACAAGATTACATAGACAAATTAAAGGGTAAGAAAACTGGCAAAGGCTGGTTTAAAAAATGGAGTCCAGAAACATTCGGAGGAAAAACATTAAAAGGGCTTACGGGAGGATTAACTGCAGCAGCAGCAGCATATAGTTTTGGAAAAGCAATAAAAAATTTATTCTTTTCGAAATCAAGCGAAATGAACGAAAGAGGATTAGATACTGCTATTTGGCTTGCAACTGGAACAGCAGGAGTAGGAGTAGGAATTATGTCTGCACTTGGCACTCTTGGACCTGGCTTTTGGGGGTCAATGGCAGGAGCGGGAGTTATTGGCGCAGGTGTTGCAGCTGCAGCAATATTAACTTTTGTTTTAACAAGCTATAAAATTTATACTCAAGAGTATTTTGAAGCAACAGTAAAAATATGGAAACCTGAAACAGGAGGAGAGAGATGTGAAATGTGTAATGAATTAGAAACTTGTTTTGAGTATCAATGTCAATCACTTGGACAAGATTGTAAACTAGTTGAACAAGGAACTCAAGGTCAAGGAGTTTGTATTGAGGCAAACCCGGGGGATAGAACCTCTCCAACAATAATTGAATTATTAAATAGTGCATTACCAACAACAGAATATGATTATGAAGAATTTACTGGAACCTCTCCTGCAGACCAAGGAGCAAAAATCATATACGATCTTCCTAGTAAATGCGTTAAACCTTATTCGGATGTGAGCTTTGGTTTTAGAACAGATGAATTAGCAGAGTGTAGGGTAAGTATGGATAGAACTGCAAACTTTTCTGAAATGACCGGATGTATGGACGAAGGATGTTATTTCCTTGAGAACCACACTATTACAATCCCTCACACTCTTACTGCAACAGGATATGCATTTGAAGAATTAGGATTGAGTTTAGATAATGGAAATGAATACAATCTATATGTGCGATGTAGAGACACTCAAGGAAACATAATGAAAACTAATTTTGGATTTAACTTTTGTATTGAAGAAAAAGATACATGGGCTCCAGAAATTAGAGGGACATCTCCTGCAGATGGGGATTTAATGGCATTTAATTCTAGCTCAGAAATGATGCGTGTTTTCTTAAATGAGCCTGCAGAATGTAAATGGGATTTTGACGATCAATCTTATGAAGAAATGGAATTCCAATTTGAAAATTGTACAGAAGAAATTTTACCTCTATATGGAATAGATTCTAGTTACGGATGTAGCGGAACAATTCCTGGAATAAGCTCAAGAGATGAAACAACTGTTTATATTAGATGTAAGGATAAACCAGGATTAACTGAAAACAGGTCAAAAGAAACCGGAGAGAAAAGAATTGCAAATCCTGTTTCAGAAAAAGTAAGTGTTAAAGCTACAGAGCCTTTGATTTTAGAAAGTATAACTATAAATGATGCTGAAAACGGAACAATAATTAAAGGGGCTAATGCGCCAATCCCTGTAGAATTTAAAGTTGAAACTTCTGCTGGGGCTGAAAACGGAAAATCGATTTGCACCTATAGTCAAACATATAGCTCGGATATTTTAGATTATGAAAATTTTGACAATGAAGGAGATTATGATTATGTAAAAGAAAATACAAATAAGATGTATTTAGAAGAAGGATTATATAATTATTTTATAAGGTGTATTGATATTGCTGGAAATACTGCTGAGACAATGGTAGAGTTTGATGTAGATGAAGATAACCAAGAACCTAGAGTGGTAAGAGTTTACAAAGATAGCTTAAATTTAAAGGTCGTGACAGACGAACCTGCAGAATGTGTTTATAGCACTGCTCAAAACAATAAATGTAATTACGCATTTGATTTAGGAAATAGTATGGACTCGGTAGGAAATACTCATTTTGTTTCTTGGGAAGAAAACAAAGTTTATTACATTAAATGTAAGGATGAATACAATAACCTTCCATTTACTGGAGAGTGTAGTTTAACTGCAAGAGCTATAGGGAATTAGGCAAAAAATCAAAGATTTTTAGCTAATCCACTTTTCCCGGAGGAAAATTGAATTAGAGCTATAGGGAATTAGAAAATTCTAACCCATAAATTAAAATTCCAATAATTTAAAAAAGACATTTCATTAATTATTAAATGAGGTGTGTAAATAAGAAGGGTCAATTAAATTTATCTTTTGGTTGGTTATTTGCAATTATTGTCGGAGCTGTGATTTTATTTTTAGCTATTTTTGGTGTTGGAAAAATAATCAAAACATCTCCTCAAGAGACTCAAGCAGTTGGAGCAAAACAGTTTGGAGTTTTATTGAATAATTTAGAAACAAGTTTCCAATCTGCACAAAAACAAAGTATTAATATTGGAGCCGAAACAAGAGTATACAATAATCCTGTTTTAGGAGGGAGTTTTGGAGAGCAAAGGATTTCTCTTTCTGAATATCGAATGGATGAGTGGCAACCCGCGGGAGTAGAATCTGCTTTTGAAAATAGATATATTTTTTCTAAAGAGTATGTTGAAGGAAGAGAGTATTATTTATTTGTCAAGCCTTTTTCTTTTCCGTATAAAGTGGCAGATGTTATTTATTTAATTTCTAAAGAAGACAAATATTGTTTTGAAGATGCTCCGAGAGAAATTGAAGAAGAATTAGAAAATTTGAATTTGGGCAATGTTGCATTAAATTGTAGTATTCCGGGGGAATATACAGAAGTTTGCTTTGAAGGAAAATGTGATATTTATGTTGATTATGATCGAGGATATATTGAAAAGGAGGATGAAAGTTTTTATTTTGAAGGTGATGCTTTAATGTATGCTGCGATTTTTTCGGATAAAGAAATTTATGACAAACAAATTAAGAGATTAATGATGAGGGCTAGTGAGCTTGCAAGTCTCTATATTCAAAAAGCGCAAATGATGGCCTCTAGAAATTGTGAACCTCGCTATGTTGGAGATTTAAAAATTTTAAAGGAAAGATTTGATGAAATAGAAGACTCTTCTGAACTTTTAGCAATAGGAGAAATGGTTGAAGAAATAAACACCGATAATAAATATTCAAATTGTGCACTATGGTAAAAATAAAAAATCAGAGATTTTTAGCTATTCCGTCTTTTTTTGGAAAAAGCCGAAATAAAGCTCAAATCAAAAACTCAAAAAGTTTTAGTTCGACTTTTTTTCCTGGCGGAAAAAAAGCTCAAATGAAAATACAGCAGATGGCATTTATGGTCGTTGCTATAATGGTTTTTTTTGGATTAGTTGGAATGTTAATATTAAGATTTCAATTTTCAGGTTTAGAAGAGAAAGCTACTGATTTAAATAAAAAAAATGCAATGTTGCTTGTTTCTAGAATTGCGGATTCTCCTGAATTTTATTGTGCAGGAAGTTCTTCGTGTATTGATTATGATAAAGCTATTTTAATGAAAGGTAAAGTAGAGAAATATGAAGGGTTTTGGGGAGATATTAGAAGTCTAAAAATAAGGAAGATATATCCTGAATCAGATGGAAAAATAGAGTGTGATAAAAATAACTATGATAAATGTAATACAATAACGATCTTAGAGGGAAGCGGAATACCTGCAGAAAACTTTGTTTCGCTTTGTAGGCGAGAATATGATAACCAAGGAACTTATTATGATAAATGTGAAATAGCTAAAATATATATTAGTTATGAAAGGATACAATAAAGGAGGTAAAAAGCTTTAAATATCTTCGATTGCTTTTAGAAAAATGGAAGAAACAAGTTTAGAACAAATTAATGAAAATGTATTAGCTTTGAAAAAGAGAGTTGAAGAAATGAAAGAACTTTTAATAGAAGACGAACTTGAACTTTCAGATGAAGTGGTTAAAGAAATTGAAGAATCACGAAAGAAACCAGAAAGTTCATTTGTTTCTCATGAAGATATTATGGCTGAATTTAGTTAATGGAATTAAAAATTTTTTGGGATGAAAAGGCAAG
>CAZXCF010000026.1:0-8762 GCA_964638995.1 Candidatus Woesearchaeota archaeon
ATATAATCTAAAATATATTTTTTAAAATATATTTTTCAGGGCATTAGTAGTGATCACCTCTAGACCACTCACTTTATGAGTTTTTGAATTCCTTCAATGGCATCTGCAACATCTCTTCCTTTCTTGGTGAGCCTTATAATTTTAATTCGCCCCTTTTTTTCAAACTCAACCAACTTCAGCTCTTCCAATGTTTGCAGAATTTTTACTGCATGGCTATAAGTACAATCTACTTCTTTAGCCAAAACACTACCGTACCGCATCCTTGTGTTCTTTTTCAAACTTACCAACATCAAAGCTGGTTTCCGTCTAAAAAAGATGTCAAAATTATCTTTCATTTTATCGGATTTTGGCATTTTAATGTATATATTCCAGGCAACACTTTACTTTTAAATGTTTTGAAAAACAAATTTCAAATTCACTACAAGGTTTCAGTAACAATCAACATTTAAAAGTTTACTTTAATTCGGCTTTTCTCTGGAAAAGGCGGATTCACTAAAACATCTTTGATTTTTTGCTTTGTTCGGCTTTTCTCTGGAAAAGGCGGATTAGCTGAAAATTTTAATTTTTTGATTAAATATTTTGAAAACGATAGACTCAAATTCACTAATTTGGGTTTCCACTTCAGCGTTTGGAAAGACGAATTAGGCCAAGAACTTGTTTTGAGCCTACAAGGTTTCAGTAACAATCAACATTAAGCTTAAAAACAAAATCCTTATTAATTAAAGAATCCTAACAAAAAAATGAAAAAATTTATAGCAATAGGAGACATCCATGGAGATACAGGGCTAGTAAAAAAACTAGCGAAGAAAGTAAAAAAAGAAAATATTGACACAATAATAATCCCGGGAGATTTAACCTGGTTAAATAATGTTCAAGAAGGATTAATTAAGCCTTTCACTAAACTAAACAAAAAAGTCTTAATAGTTCCAGGAAATCATGAAACAAATGAAACTCTTAATCTCTTAACAGAAGAGTATTCAAACTTAAAAAACATTCACGGAAAAGGAATTAAAGAAAACAGTGTAGGTATTTTTGGAGCCGGATATTCTCATAACACTGGACCTTTTTGGTCAGATGAAAAAGAAATTGCAAAAACATTAGAAAAAGGGCACAAAAAAATAAAAGATTTAAATAAAAAAATAATGGTAACTCATTCTCATCATGCAGGAAGCAAAGCAGAATTTACCGGATTTAAAGGATCAAAAGCAATAAAAAAAGCAATTGAAAAATTCAAACCTGATCTCGTTCTAAATGCTCATATTCACGAAGCAGGGGGAATCGAAGAACAAATCGGAAAATCAAGAATAATTAATGTTTCTAGAAAACCTGTTGTTTTTGAAATGTAGGTTGTTTAAAACTAAAAATTAAAATAAAAATCTCTTAAATGTTTAATTTCTTCTCCAATATCTTCAAGATTAATATGTTCTGGACCTGTAAAAAAAACCTCCATCTCTTTTTCTATATTTTGATATTTATTTGAATTAAACTTATAGAAATTGCCTTTTGAAGTTTCAACGCAATCAAAAAACCCCGAAAAATTAGACAGATAATCTTCTAAATAAGAAGAATCATATCTATCTAACCTAGAAAGAATACTTTTTAATCCCTGGAAAATTCTTGGTTCAAAAAAATTTTCATTCTCGATTAAATTCCAATCAAGGAAAATTTCCCCTTCAATACCATAATCTTCCAGTCCAGATGTTTTTAATAAAGATTTTTTAGAAATAGATCTAACTAGCTCTTTATTGGGAATGGGATAATCTTGATATAAAGGCTTATCAAAACTTATAAGAAGCGCATTACAAAGATTTTGTCTAAAATCGAGAGCATGAAAATACATTATATATTAAAAAGGTCAATCATTTATAATAATTATTATAATAAAAAACTATAAAAGTCAATAAAATTCTGTAAATTTAAAGAAAACCAAAAAAATGTCAAGAAAACCAAAAAAAACAAGAGAAGAAAAAGCTGCTGAAAGTCATTTTACCGTATCAAAAGATTCAAAATATAAAACAGAAAAAGAGGTAAAGGAAACAAATTTATCTTCAAAAGCAAGTATTGAAAAATCTGTAAAAATTTCTGAGCCCAATACATATTCAATTGAAAAAAGATATTCGAAACCAAATAAAAAAGACCTTGAAAAAATAGAATATAATACAAGAAAGAAAACAAAAAGAAAAAAAGGATCTAAAAAAAATTCAAAAGCAAAAACATACACTCCTCCAAAAGTAAAACTTGATCCAACAGGATATGAATTAATAATAACAGAAAAACCTCAAGCAGCACTAAAGATTGCAAACGCTTTAGGAAAGTCTGTTCAAAAAAGCATAAACAAAGTCCCTTATTATGAAGTTGATAGAAACGGGGAAAAAATAAAAGTAGCTTGTGCAGTTGGCCATTTATTTACATTAAAACAAAATGTAAAGGGAACAAAAGTACCAATTTTTAATGTTTCTTGGATCCCAAATTATTTAGTAAGAAAAAGAGATTTCACAAAAAGATATTACGATACAATTCTAAAACTAGTAAAAAAGGCAAGAGCAATAACAATTGCAACAGATTATGATATTGAAGGGGAAGTGATAGGAATGAATGTAATGAAATATCTTTGCAACCAGGACGATGCTTCAAGAATGAAATTTTCAACATTAACAAAACCAGAATTAAATGAATCTTATGAAGATAAAAGGGACCACCTTAATTGGGGGCAAGCAATTGCGGGAGAAACTCGTCATCATCTAGATTGGTTTTATGGGATTAATCTTTCAAGAGCACTTATGAATGCGATTAAAAAAACAGGCAAATTTAAAATAATGTCTATTGGAAGGGTTCAAGGACCTACATTAAATTTAATTGTAAAAAAAGAGCGTTCCATTAAAGCATTTAAACCAGAACCATACTGGCAAATATTCATAAGTATAGATCCTTTCAATAATAAAAAAGGAACACTAGAACTAAAACATAACAGGGATATTTTTAATGAAAAAGAACTTAAAAATTTTGAAAACCTAAAAGGAAAAAAAGCTTTAGTAGAAACAAAAAATAAAGAAAAAAAACTTCCGCCAAAACCTCCTTTCAATTTAACAGGATTACAAACCGAAGCTTACAAGATTTACGGAATAAAACCTTCTAGAACATTACAAATAGCACAATCATTATATTTGGCAGGATTAATTTCCTACCCTAGAACATCTTCACAAAAACTCCCTGCTTCAATAGGATATGAAGAAATTCTAGAAAAACTAGCAAAAGAGTTCAAAGTTGAAAAATATATAAAAAGAAAAACTCCAATAGAAGGTAAGAAAAAAGATCCTGCACATCCTTCAATTCATCCAACAGGACAAAAACAAATTCTTTCTGGAGACGAAGATAAATTATACAAATTAATTGTAAAAAGATTCCTTGCTTTATTTTGTGAAGATGCGGTTATATCAAATAGGAGAGTTATAGCAACGGTCGAAAATCTAAAATTTTCTACAAAGGGACAAGCAATAAAAGAAAAGTCTTGGTTAGCTTTTTATCCATCTAAATTAAAAGAAGAGAAAATTCCAGAGATTAATGGAGAATACGAAATATTAGAATCTAGAACCGAGCAAAAAGAAACACAGCCTCCAAAAAGATACTCTCAATCTTCAATTATTTCTGAACTTGAAAAAAGAAATCTGGGAACAAAAGCTACACGTTCAAATATCTTGGATACTCTTTACTCTAGAGGGTATATTGAAGAAGAACAGATAAAAGCAACACCTTTAGGAATTTCTTTAATAGAAACACTAGAAAAATACTCTCCAAAAATAACTGACGAAGCGCTCACGCAAGAATTCGAAACTGACATGGAAAAAATCAGAGAAAAAGAGAAAAAATCGGAATTGAGAAAAGAAGAAGAAAGAATAATTGAAAATGCAAAAAAAGAAATAACCACAATAGCCAAAGATTTTGAAAAACATGAAGAAAAAATAGGCTCTGAATTAGTTGATGCAAATATAAAATTTAGGGAAAAACAAAAAATTGAAAACCAATTGATGAATTGTCCAAAATGTAAAAAAGGCCATTTAGCAATAACCTATTCTAAAAAAAATAAAAGGCAGTTTATTGCTTGTAATGCATATCCTGATTGTAAAAATACATTCACTCTTCCTCCAGGGGGAACAATCAAAAAAACAGACAAAGTCTGTGAAGAATGTGGATGGCCAATGTTAATGAGATTATCAAAGGGAAGGAAACCTTGGATTTTTTGTTTTAATCCGGATTGTCCAACAAATGAAAGCTGGGCAAAGAAAAGAGAAGAAAATAAAGCAAAGTAAAAATAGTTTAATTGGAATTCTAAAATAAGGAATACCATAAAAGTCTAAATATTACCAAAAAAGTAGTGCAACAAAAATTTACCCTACCAAATTAATCAAAAATTCAAAAGTATGACGGGTCATACTATTCATACTCTGTTATTTTTTTGACTTAAAATCCTTTTTACAGAAATCACATTCTGGAAAATACTCACAAGGATTTTTTAAAATCTTAATTCCTGCAAGAAAAGAAGGAAAATAATTTCCAGACCAGTATTTCATATCTTTAATAATTTCAGTTTCATTTTTATTTTCCCAATCCGAATAATATTTATGATAGCGTCCAGTATTATAAGATGTAACAGCTAAAGCATGTTTGTCTCCAAATTTTTTATAAGAATCTTTCATATACTTAATAAAAGCGCTCAAAGATTTTTTATTATCTAGTCTTTCATCCACATTATAATTTACCTTCAACCCATAATCTCTTGCAGTACCTTTTCTAAATTGCCAAATCCCTTTAGCGGCTGCTTTCGAATGTGCATTGCTCAAATACTCGCTTTCAATATAAGGAAGAACGGCTAAAGACGTAGGAAGTTTATTTTTTTTCAAAGTATCAATAATATAATCTAAATGATTAAAGGCTCTTTCTGTTGCACGGACCATTTTCTGGCGTCTTCCACAAGTAACATGGATATCATATGACTTTCTTACATCTTTTACTGAATCTAAAACATCATGATATCTTCCATTTCTAGGCCTTTCAATTGTATCTAAAACACTCATCTTGGATTTATCAAACACAAGGGACTTTGTAGAATCCAAGGTAAAAGCATTCATCCAAAAATTAACACTGTTCTCAAAAGATCTTTCATATTTAAGAAAATACGAATCTAGTTCAAAAGAGAGTTTTTCTTGCTTCGTCATATTTTTAATCGTTTTATTATTCGAAGAAGAAAAATTAGAGCCATGCGATAAAAACAAAAACGGAACACTCAACAAGATATTTTTAAATTTCATCAAAATAACTAGAAAGAATATTTTATAAAATTATTCACATTTACAATCTGTACACTCATCATCTTTAGACTCTTCATCTTTGCAACATTCTTTTTCTTCAGTTCCATGATCTTGTCCACACTCACATTCATCTGGAAGATCTTCACCTTCTTCCACATTAACAACCTTAATTTTAAAGTTCAAATTTTGTCCTGCTAAAGGATGATTTAAATTAAGAACAATTTTTTTGTCATCAAGCTCATCTATTTTTGCAGGAAATTGCCTTCCATCAGGAGTATTAAAAGCTAAAACCATCCCTACTTGAGGTTCTTCTTTCAAAGGAATTTGATCTCTTGGAAATTCTTTCTTTAAAGAATTGTCAGGCATTCCATATGCTTCTTCAGGAGAAATTTTAAATTCTTTTTCCTCGCCTTTTTCCATTCCTAAAACAGCATCATCAAATCCTTTAATAACCATTCCAGAACCAGCAATAAACTCAAAAGGTTTCTCCATTTTATCAGAACTATCAAATACTTGTCCAGAATCTAATTTTCCTTCGTACTCAATGCTTACTTTGTTTCCTTTTTCAACTTTCATAAAAAAAAGAACAAAAAATCGCTTTTAAGTCTTTGGGTAAATCAGCGTGACAATCACAATAATTCTTAAAAAGAAAGGTAAAATAAAAATAATATGGATATGTTTCCTTATAACAAAAAATGCTTAGAGGATAACGGAGAACTCGAAAAAGTAAATTACAATATCAAAATTCCTGAAGAATTCTGTGGACTTCCAGTATATAAGTGTAAAACATGTAACAAATATCTCAACATTCAAAAAGATAGGGAAAAAGAGATGACCGAAAATGAAAAACTTGCCATCTTTAATTCGGCAAAAAGACATTTACCTCGCGAAAAAATAACCTACGAGAATTTAAGTTTTGATAAAACAAAAGATGCCATTAAAAAACTTGAAAAGATTAAATAAAACTAAATATCCTTAACGCCAATAAATAAAGAGTAGCCAAAACAAAAAAGACAAAAAAACCTTTAATGACCCTATAATAAAATACATCTTTCTTTGTTAAATTTCTCCAGTGTTTTCTTCTCCTCTCAATAATTTTCACCCAATCTTTAATAACAGACAAAGCGATAAATACTAAAAATATTCCCAAAATCAAAACTAAAAAATTCTGAAAATAAATTCCTAAAAATATCCAAATTACACCTACAAAAAATAAAAGAGGATAGTCTGGAGATTTCTCTTTTCTTCTAGAAAGAATAAACATTAAAATTCCCATTAAGAAAACTAAAAAAAACAATATAAGTGATACATACACCTCATTTATCATAAAAAACTAAAGAAAACTGTCCTTAAAAATATTCCGTTAAATTTTTCTGAGTATTAATATATTTAAGCAGTTTACTTCTATCTAAAATTTGATTGATATCAAAACCGTATTTAATATTGGAAATTTTTTTAACGCTATCCAAAAATTCTTTTTTAATATCGAATCTTTTTCTTTTCTTCAATGCTTTTTTAACACTTTCACGAACAACCCAAACACCTAAAGCAGCCCAGTAACTAGGAGTTTCGATTCTAATCGCCAACACGCTTGCTTGCCTTTTAATAGAATTCAAATATTTCAAAATAGGCAATCTTGCTGCATAATAACCTCCAGAAGTATTAAAAGCATAGTTAGTCCTTCCTTTGAAAGTTTCCATATCTGTAGAGGCTTTCAATTCATCCGAGGGATTCCAAGAACTTCCGGGAAAATACAATTCAAACAATTCATAACTCCATGAATTTGGAAACATCAAAATAAGATACTGGTTTCCGAGATATTCACCAAAAAATAATTCATAATCCTCAATCCATTTATAATCCCTTATTTTTTCCAAAAGTTGTTTTCCAATTATATCGTCTGTAGCAGTAATGCTCCATCGAGTAGGAACCAAACGCTTGTCTTTTTTAAGCCCTAAAACTCCAACACTCAAAATTTTGCTCAAAGAATACTCGTCCAAATTATTACTATATAATTCTTTAATAGAATCTGAAGCTTTTAATTCATCATTAAGAACCTTGTCCACTTTTCTTTCAACCTTTACATTTCCAACTAACTTCGCCCTTTCTAAATTAGCATTCATTCCTAAAGGCGTTAAAACCTTATCTTTATCTCTTCCAAATCGGACTCTATTTTTTAATTGGATCTCGACATCAACTTGACGAGAAGCGATAGCGACATTTTTTGTAATGTCCAACATTTTTTTATTCAATCTTGCATCTGTAACTTTGGTCTTAAATCTGGAATTAAGCAGATTATTTCTTAAAAATAACACATGATTTATTTTAAAATTATTTTCTGCCCAAAATTTTGCATTGTCATAAACCCACGCATCTTCATCTTTTTGAACGGGACTCAAAATACCTACATTAACATCTGGGTACCTAAGCTTGGAACCGATAAAAACGCTCGGAGGAGAAATAGAGTCAACTCTAGATATCTTACTTAAATCTTTAACTTTAAAATTAGTGTCGGCTATTTTTTTTACGACTTCAAACTTTAAGCTATCACCTCCTTCCATATAAAAACAATGTAAATTTAGTTTAAAATAATTTATGAGATAAAAATCTAACAAGAAGTCAACTTTATCAAAATAACAAGGGCTAAAATCTCCAAGAATTTCAACAAACCCTTCTACAAACATAGAAACTCCAACTAAATAAAAAAGGCATTAATAATAAATATAACTACAACCACCCTCGCTTAAAGATTCCTTCATCACTAATTTCAAAACTCAATTCAGAGGGTTTCAGACTTCGATGCTTCAATAAAATTACTTTTCTTTTTCCAGAATTATTTTTCAATTCAAGAATACATTTACTCCAATACTTAAATAAATCTCCCCCCACAATATTAACCTCTCCCTGTTTGCCTTTTCTCCAATCCTCTTCTGAAACAAAAGAAGAATAAACTTGATTTGTAATTAAAACGGGAATATTTTTTTTCCGAGCAATTTCAGACAAAACCCTCATTTGCCTTGCAACCTCTCGATTAATTTTTTTAATCTGCTCATCCTCTTTAGATTGAATTGCATCTCCCAATTCCAGCCTATATAGCATTGCCATGCCATCTATAACAATTAGTCCAACCTGCTCAGATTTTAATTTCTTTAACAAAGTTTCAAAGGATTTTTTTTGTTCTTCAAAATTAGTTGGATTTAATACTAAAATATTCTCAAGGTATTTTTCAAAATTATTTTCTCCTACAATTTGTTTAACTCTTTCACTAGAAAAGCCTCCTTCTGTATCAATAAAAATAACTTTTTTATTTTGTTTAGATTGACCACATGCAGCAAGAATTCCAAAATTAGTCTTTCCAGAACCTGCAGGTCCGGCAACCATTGTAATAATGTCTGATTCGTATCCTCCTTCTAACCACTTATTTAGATCAAAACTTCCTGTAGATATTTTTTCCAT
>CAZXCF010000027.1:0-8045 GCA_964638995.1 Candidatus Woesearchaeota archaeon
GTTTTCTAAAAAAAATATTTACGAAAAAACCTGAAACTGAAGAACTGGAAAAACCTAAGGAAGAGCCCAAATCAAAAGCAAAACCAAAAGAACCCGAAATAGAAAAAACAGAAACAATAACTGAACTTCTTGAAGAAAGAAAAGAAGAGAAGGCAAAAGATGAATTAAAAGAACTTGAAATTCCTACAAAAGAAGCGGTCGAAAAATCAAAAGAAAAAGAGAATAAAGAAAAACTCGAAAAAATAGAAAAAAAATATGAGTTAGAAAAACCAAAAGAAAAAGGATTTTTTAAAAAAATAACTTCAAAAATTAAAAAAGTAAAGCTTTCAGAAGAAGACTTTGATGTTTATGAAGAAGAATTAGAACTTTTGCTTTTAGAAAACAATGTAGCCTTAGAAGTTGCAGAAAAAATAATTAAAGAGCTCCGTGAAGAAATTGTAGGAGAGGAATTCTTAAAAAAAGAAATTGAATCCGAAATTCAAGATATTTTCAAACAAATAGTAAGAAGAATATTGGTAGAACCTTTTGACATAATCAAAAAGATAAAAGAACGTGAAGAAAAAACAAAACCTTATGTAATTTTATTCTGCGGGGTTAATGGAACAGGAAAAACAACAACTATCGCAAAAATTGCGCAACAATTAAAAGAAAATAATTTGAAACCTGTTTTAGCTGCAGCCGATACCTTCCGTGCTGCAAGCATAGAACAAATAAAAATGCATGGAAAAAAACTAGGGGTGGATGTCATCGCTCATGAATACGAATCGGATCCTGCCTCAGTTGGATTTGATGCAATAAAACACGCAGAAAAAAAACACGCCGATTGTGTACTAATAGATACAGCAGGGAGAATGCATACTGCTAAAAACCTTATGTCTCAAATCGAGAAAATTTCAAAAGTCACAAAACCAAATTTAAAAATATTTGTTGGAGAGTCAATTACAGGAAATGACATCATAGAACAAGTAAAAAGTTTTGACTGGTCAATTAATATAGACGGAATAATTTTATCAAAGGCAGACATCGATGACAAAGGGGGAACAGCTCTTTCAGTCGGATATGTTACAAAAAAACCGATTTTATACCTTGGAACAGGGCAAGAATACAATAAAATAGAATCTTTCAACAAAGAAAAATTCATTGAAAAATTAGGTCTAAATAATGAATAATAAAGGTTTAAAAGCAGAGCAAGTGTTCCCAAATCATGAATAACAACATATTTGATTCTTCTAGGGATAGTCAAAATATTACTCCGAATCTAGAGTCAAAATTAACAAAAATTGAAGTTAAGAAACGTCAAAATCCTTTGATGATTCCTGAACATTATGGGTATCACTCGATTAGAAACCCTGCTGCCTTTTTATATGAAGGAAAAGTGGGCCTCCTTTATACAGTAAGGCATTCGAGAGATCATAGTTTTTTGCATACTGCTTGGAGTAAAGATGGAGAAAATTTTGAACTAAAAAGAATGCCCTTTATTGAACCTCTTCTTCCTCACTCAAAACTAGCGGTAGAAGATGCCAGAGTTTCAAAGATGGATGAAGAATACTGGATTACATTTACTTCTGTTAAAGACATGGAAAAGGGCAACTGGATTTTAAGAAACGGATTTGCAAAAACAAAAGACTTCAAAAAATATTTTGATAGGCAAATTATTTTAGATGAAAAAAAAGAAAACAAGAACACCTTATTTTTCAGAAATAAAAAAGGAGAACATTATGTCATTGATAGGCCTTTTAATTTGGGTGCGCCCGAAAACCCTGGAGCAGAGATTACAAAACTAATAAAAATTAACCCTTTAGAATTTGGGGAATTCAGCAAATATTTAGTTCCAAGAAACGAAGGATCCTGGGAAAGTTGGAGAGTAGGTGTAAATACGCCTCCAGTGAGAATAAGGCACAAAGAATATGGAGATTCATTATTCATGTTATATCATGGTGCAAAAGAAAATCCAAAAACATATTGTATAGGGTATTTAATTGCAGATGCAGAAAATCCTCTAAAAATATACGAAAGATCTAAAGAGCCAATAATAAAACCTGAATTAGACTATGAAACGGGAAAAAACAGATATTCGGCAGAAGTTCCAAATGTAATTTTTGGTTGTGGGATAGTCCCTTTATCAAAAAAAACTATGAGGTTCTATTATTCGGGGGCAGATAAATATCCTAGTTATGCAGACATTTCTTCAAAGGATTGGGAGATTCAAAAAGAATTTTTTAAATAGAATTTAATTATATCAAATTAGAACCAAATAAAAATTTTAAAAATAAAAGAAATCTTTTCTTTATGTTATGTGTGGAATAGAACCAAAAGCTTCTTAACTTCTAATTTACTTCTGAGACCAAATAAAATATGCCATTCGAAGAATTGAAAACTGCCGAAGCGTATGGCCAATCGCAATGCTAGAAAAATTAGGAAACGTACTAAAAAAGGCAACAGATAAAATAGCGAATGCTATGTTCCTTGACAAAAACCTAGTAAATCAAATAGTACGTGATCTTCAAAGAGCCCTAATTGAAGCAGATGTAAATATAGTTTTAGTAAAACAATTGTCTGATAAAATAAAAAAGGCGGCAATAGATGAAAGAATAAAAGATATTGAAAAAAAGGAACATATAATTAAACTTCTTCATGATGAACTAATAAAAATTCTGGGAGAGAAAAAAGAGCTTAAATTAGAACAAAAACAAAATAGAATAATGCTTCTTGGATTGTATGGGGCAGGAAAAACAACAACTATCGCAAAACTTGCAAACTGGTATGCTAAACGTGGAAAAAAGACGGCCATTATCGGGTTGGATGTCCACAGACCTGCAGCAAAAGAACAGCTCCAACAATTGGGCAAAAAAAATAATTTAAACGTATTTGTGGATTTAGAGAGTAATGATGCTAAAGCAACATGGAAAAAATTCGAAAAACAGCTCAATAATTATGAGGTGGTTTTAATTGATACTGCCGGACGTCACACTTTAGATAAAGAGTTGGTAAAAGAAATAAAACAGCTCAACAAAACAATTAAGCCTACTGAAACGATTCTTGTAATGCCTGCAGATATAGGACAATCGGCTAAAAAACAATCTCAAGAATTCAAAGAAGCACTAGATATTTCAGGGGTAATAATAACAAGAATGGATTCAAGTGCAAAGGCCGGAGGGGCATTAACTGCATGTGCAGAAACAGGAGCAGGAGTATACTATATCACGACAGGAGAAAAGATAAACGACATAGAACTTTTCAATCCGGAAGCTTTTTTATCGAGATTATTGGGGATGGGAGATCTTCAAAATTTAATGGAAAAAATAAAAACAATAACAAATGAAGGTCAGCAAAAAGAAATGCAAGAACGTTTACAAGAAGGAAAATTAACTTTAAATGATGTAATAGAACAGTCAAAATCAATGGGCCAATTAGGAGGATTTGAAAAAATAAAATCGATGATTCCAGGGATGGGAAAAGCAAAAGTTCCAGAAGAAAAAATACAAGAACAAGAAGAAAAAATAAAAAAATGGGAACACATAGTCAAATCAATGACCCAAGAAGAACGTGAAAATCCTGAAGTTTTAGAAAAACAAACCTCAAGAATTGGGAGAATCGCCAAAGGATCTGGAGTAAACAATAGCGATGTAAGAGCTTTAATAAAACAATATAGAATGCTTCAATCAATGGTAAAAGAACAGGCTTCATTTGACCCTTCAAAACCTTTTGATCCTAAACAAATGCAAAAACTAATGAAAAAATTTGGAAAGAAAAAAACTATGAGGTTTTAGAAATAAAATTTTTTAATTAGTCTATCAATTTTCCTTCTAAATAATTCATTCTTCCGCTTTTAACCCTTTTATACATTGTAGAAAAATTATACGGAAGTAATTTTCCATTTTTCTTTTTGGCTTTAACTTTAACAGGAGAAGAAAAATTCACAACATCGTCTGGTTTTTCTTCAATAAATTCAAGATCTGATGAAAAAATAAAATCTTTTCCTTCCTTTTCGGTTTTTATTCTAGTAGAATAAGGAACTCCCAAAAGAACAAAATGAATGCTATCTCCTAATTGATTTTTTTCGAGATTATTAAAAATTTCGGGGAGAACCCCGTATTTTTTATCGAAAATCTTTCCTTCTAATCTCTCTTTTTCTAATCGGGGCTCATCCCCCATAGAATAATACTCTTCTAATTTATAACAAGAACCATTAAAAGAATATTCAAAAACTTCCTTTTTTCGTTTCCATAAACCTACATCAACTATTTCTCTATAGGTAGAATCATTAATTTTTTTAAAATCAATTGAATAAGCTCCAAATAAAAATGAAAAATTAACTTCTTTTTCCTTTTTTTCAAAATATCCTATTTTTAATTTAGGGCTAAAGAAAAAATCGCCCCTACTATAAACATCAAAATGTAACTTTTCTTGCCCATTTATAATTCCTGAAAAAAGCAAAAAGCTTCCGACAAGAAGATTTTTTAATTTCATAAGAACCCTTCAAAAAACAACTATATAAGAATTTATGTTCAATAAAACAAAATCAAAAACCTATTAAATCGTCAAAAAATAATCATTATATGAAAAAAATAATCCAGCAAGGTGCAGAAGCAAAAATAATCTTAAATAAAAAAGAAAAATCAATTATAAAAAACAGGGTTTCTAAATCATACAGACATACAGAACTGGATAAAAAAATACGTAAAAGGCGTACAAAAGCAGAAACAAAATTACTAAAAAAATCGAGCAACATAATTCGCGTACCTGTTCCAGAGTTCTCTCAAAAATTTGATGAAATAATTATGCCTTATATTAAAGGAAAAAAACTTTCAGAAAATCTTGACGAATTTTCAGAAAAAGGGCAAAAAAAAATATGTAGAGAGATTGGAAAATCTATTGCACTATTACATAAAAAAGAAATAATTCATGGAGATTTAACTACTTCAAATATGATCTTAAAGGGCAAAAAATTATACTTTATCGATTTTGGATTAGGATATATTTCAAAAAAAATAGAGGATAAAGCGGTAGATTTGCATTTATTAAAACAAGCTTTTGAAGCAAAACATTTCAAAAATTACCAAAAAAATTCAAGAGAAATTTTTAAAGAATATGAAAAAACTTTTGGAAAAACAAAATCAAAAAAAATAATTGAAAGGATCAAAACAATAGAAAAGCGAGGCAGATATAGACATTAAAAATTCAACGTAAAACTCCTTAATCACAACCATAATATTCTTTTATATGCTTATAAAAAGTTTCTAAATTTTCAATTTTCTTTGCTTTTCTTGGATTTGGGTAATTATCAAAAAGATCTATGTCCTTCTGATCTCGATTAAATAATCTGATTGTGTATCTTGCACCTTTTCCATTATATTTTTCAACTGAATGACATACTCCAAAATGACCTACTCTTCCCTTTGATTCATCTAAAATAATCACTAACCCCTCTAAAGGATTAAACTCTTTATTTTCTTTTTGAGATTTCATACCTAAATAAAGAAAGAGTCCTTTTTATATTTTTTCGTTATTCAAAAAGGACAACAAAAAACATTACCTAATTAAAAATAGGGAACTTTTCTAAAAAAACTTTGTTTCGAATCTCGATTAAAAATAAATAGCCCCACCCGGATTCGAACCGGGGTCACTGCCTCCAAAGGGCAGCATACTTGACCACTGTACTATGGGGCTGTAAAAATAAAGAACTAGCTTGAATTTATAAGACTTTCTCTAATGTCATTTTCACCAAGAAACAGGCACACTTAACTCTAATTGAACAACACTATCTTGTAACTTAAAAATGTTCGAAAATTAATATAAATAAATTATAATTCAATAAAATATGGTAACAGCAAACCTTAATTGCAAAGCAACTCCAGTAAATTTTTCTGGGGCGCACAGGGTTGCCTTACAAGACAGTGAAGGAGAAGAGATAATTGGCATAGCTTCTCTTACAGACACAAAGCATCTACCTGCAAGGGTAATTGAAGACAGGGGGGAAAAACTTTTAGTTGTTCTTCCAAAAGGCTTCAGTAAAGATGCGGCACTGGTAAACTCTGAAATACTAAATTAGGGATAGGCTTTTGAAGCATTCCGCTTTCCTTTATTTTTATAAAAACTTCAGATTGTTTAGAGAAATAATAGAAACTTTGGTTTACTTTATTTTTATAAAAACATCAGACTGTTTAGAGAAATAATAAAGACCCTTATTTTTCGAACATGCTCTCATAAAGAATTAATCTATTGATATCGTGTTTTCTTGGCGTAAGCCACCTAAAAAATCTTTTCATTTTGGTTGATTTATATTTTTCTCCTACTAAAGAAGCAGCCAGTTGTTTGAATTCTTCACTAGATCCCGATCTAGGGCTATGTTCAATAGAAGACTTAAATTCAGAAACTGCTTTTAAAATATTAATATCATGAGGAACTACTGCCAAAACGGGAACGCCAAGGGTATCCTGAATATCGTCAATAGAAATTTCAAATTTTTTGTTGTAAGATTTATTAATTATTATTCCTGTTATAGATGTGCCTCTATTTTTTGCATTTTTTATTGCTTTAACTGTCGTGCTTAAAGTAGGATGATCGGGAGTTGTAACCACAATTAAATTGTCAGAAGCCAACATTACCCCTAGCGTCTCTTCATTTAAAGACGGTGATGAATCGTAAATAATATAGTCATATTTTCTTTTAAGATAATTCAACCTATCCCTTAATTTAAGAGGATTAATTTTTTTATCGCTAAAAATAGATGCAGGAAGAATATCTAAATTTTCCATGGTATGAATTGCATCTTTTGCATGAGCTTCCCTATTTAAAACATGATGCAAACTAACATCAGGATCAACAATCTTAAAGTGCATCCCCAAATTAGGCGCAGAAAGATTTCCATCCACTAAAAGAACTTTTTTTCCAAAACCTGCGATAGCAGAACCCAAAGCAACAACGCTAGATGTTTTTCCAACACCTCCTTTTAAACTAACTACACCTATACTTTTTCCCATATTTATTGTAATTAATTTTAGTTTAAATACCTTTTTCCTCGTTCCAACCAAGAACCTTATTTACATGTTCTTGGTTTCTATTAATGTTCTTACTTGCAAGCTTAGTTAATTTAGAAAATAAAAAGAAAAAACCCGCAAAAACAAAAAATACTATTCCGCCTTTCCATTGGCCAATTATAAAAAGAAATAAAGAAATCAAAAAAAATTATTGAAATGATCAAGAAAAAAATCTTGCTTGATTTATTTTTCGCTCTTTGAATATCAAAAGACGAATCCGAAAATTTTTTTTGCGATATCTTTCATAATCTTTATAAAAAAAATACATTTAAATAAGTTTCATTAAATACCTTTTAGCAAACAATAAGCTTTAAAAACAATATCAAATATTCAATCTTATGCCAGAAGAAAAGAAAGCAAAAACAACAAAAAAACAAGATAAAAAAATATCTGAAAAAGAATATGAAAAAAAGATAGTTGAACTAGCAAAAAAAGGAATGACTTCTGAAAAAATTGGGCTTGAACTTAAAAAGCAAGAAATCCATCCCAAAGAATTCAAGAAAAAAATACTAAAAGTGCTTAAAGAGAATGATATTACTCTAGACCCCGATTTAAAAAATATAGAAAAAAAACTTGAAAGAATAAGTGTACATGCTGAAAAAAACAAACAAGATAAAAAAGCAATAAGAGAAAAAAGCAGAATTTTTTCGCAAGTAAGAAAGTTCAAAAAATACAGAAAATTAATTTAGATTCTTAATAAAATAAAGGAGGGAATCATGATAAAAAATTTACAATCTGAAATATCTAGAATCGTACCAAAATTTCTTGAAAAAACAAAAAATAAAGAAATAGAAATCATAAGTCACTTTGATACGGATGGAATAACTTCTGCGGCAATAATGATACAAACATTAAAAAAGATAGATAAAAGATTTAATCTAAAAATAATAAAAAGCTTAGAGCCAGAAAGGATAAATAAAATTTCAAAAGATCAAAACAAAATATTACTATTCTTAGACTTAGCTTCAGGGAGCTTAAATCATTTAAAAAATTCTGGATTAGAAG
>CAZXCF010000028.1:0-7945 GCA_964638995.1 Candidatus Woesearchaeota archaeon
ATAATCTGCGAGGGATTTGAGGCATTTCAGAGTTTTGCGAACTTTCTTTTCTCTCTAAAACACTTTTAGAAAGTTCATCAAATGCATTGTCAAAGTCCTTTTTATTTATTTTAAAATCTTTTTTCTTTTCAATTTTATAAAATCTTTTTATAGCATTAATTCCTGCATTTCTAGCAACAGCTTCTATATCTGCACCTGTCCAACCTTCTGATTTAATAACATAATCCAACAATTTAACATCTTTATCTAAAGGCATTTTTCTAGTATGGACTTTAAAAATTTCTTCACGAGTATCTTTATCTGGAACTTTAAGTTCTACAATTGAATCAATTCTTCCAGGTCTCAATAAAGCAGGATCAATCAAATCTTTTCTATTAGTTGCGGCAATAACCATTACACTTTCAAGTTCCTCAATACCATCTAATTCAGTCAACAACTGATTAACAATTTTTTCGTTAGAATCATTCAAACCAGATCCTCTCAATTTAGAAATAGAATCAAATTCATCAAAAAATATTATAGTTGGGGAAACCTGTCTTGCTTTTTTAAATATTTCCCTAACGTGTTTTTCTGATTCACCTACCCATTTTGAAATTAATTCTGGACCTTTTACTGAAATAAAATTAGCATTAGATTCAGTAGCAACAGCCTTAGCCAAAAGAGTCTTACCTGTTCCTGGAGATCCAGTTAACAAAACTCCTTTAGAAGGTTTAATTCCTGCTTTAGAATATAAATCCGGCCTTAACAAAGGCAATTCAACTAGTTCTCTTAGTTTCTCCTTTGCATTCTCCAACCCTCCAACATCTTTCCAATGAACATTTGGCTTATTTATTAAAACTTCTCTCATTGCAGAAGGTTCAACTTGTTTCATAGCTTGGATAAAGTGTTCCATCGTAACTTTTATCTCCCCCATTATCTTCTTCTTTTCCTCCTCTTGTTTCAATGCATCTTCCTCGGATTCACTTTCTTCTCCAAATTTAACTAGGGATTTATAGAAAGGTTTAACAGATCTTAGTGCTGCTTCCTTACATAAAACTTCTAAATCTGCACCAGTATATCCAAGAGTATTCCTAGAAATTTCATTCAATAAACTTTCCCTATCTTCTAAAGGCATATTTCTAGCGTGAATTTGTAAAATTTCTTTTCTACCTTCCTCGCTAGGAGGATTAATTTTTAATTCTCTATCAAATCTTCCGGGCCTTCTAAGTGCTTCATCTAAATCATCAGGCCTATTTGTAGCAGCCATAACAACAACCTGGCCTCTTGCTTTCAAACCATCCATTAAACTTAGTAATTGAGTTACAACTCTTTTTTCGGCTTGATCATGGGTTTCTCCTCTTTTTGGAGCAATTGCATCTATCTCATCAATAAAAACAATAGAAGGGGCATTTTTTTCAGCTTCTTCAAATTTAGATCTTAAATTTTCTTCAGAACCCCCATGATATTTAGACATAATTTCAGGCCCTGCAATAGAAATAAAATTAGCATCTGTTTCTGTAGCAACAGCTTTAGCTAAAAGAGTCTTACCTGTTCCTGGAGGTCCTGTCAATAAAACTCCTTTAGGAGCACTAATACCTAATCTCTGAAATAAATCAGGGTGCTTCATTGGAAATTCTACCATCTCTCTAACTTTTTCAATTTCTTCATCCAACCCTCCAATATCTTCATAATAAACATTAACACCTGAACCTTGTCCTACCTCGTCAGATATGTCTATTTTTGTATTTTCTCTAACGACTCCAACATCTTTTTTCTTTGGTAAAATATTTACAACAGAATAAGATAATTTTCCTACATTGGTGGGAATAGTTATTCTTTGGCCAATAGATAAAGGAGAATCCATCAACAATTCCTTAAATTTTCCATAAGATTTTAATTGAGAATTATATTGTTTTAATTGATCTGTTCCAAAATTTTCATGGGGCAAAATAGAAAGAGTAACTGATTTTAAAGTAGAAATTTTATCAATTTTCTGAATTGAAACTTTTTCTCCAACTGAAACTCCTAAAACTGCACGAGCTCCACCTCCCATCCCAACTTTATCCTTATATGAATTATCAACCCTTGCAACTCTAAAAAAAAGTTCCTTTTCAGAACTAACCTTTACAAAATCTCCTGAAGACAAATTCATTTTTTCCATGTCCTCACTTGAAAGAGTAATTAAATTTTTTCCTACATAATTATTATGTGCTTCTGTAATCTCAAAAACAAATTTATCTTTCATTTTTTGAATTTTACCTCCAAAATACCATTATTAAAATTCCATTGAAAATCTTTGGTTTTCAATTTTTTGGGAAGAGCATACTCCGTAACTTCTCCTCCAATCGAATCAGAAATAACTATTTTTTTTCCTGTACTTACTTTTTCTCCATACCTATTTCTAACAACATGGTCTTTAATGTCAACATTAATATCCCTTTTTCCAGACAAGTCCAAAACAAGATAGGTGAATTTGGAGCCTTCTACAAATAAATTCGAAGTGTCTTCAACGTTCCCAAACTTTCTAGAGGAAAATCTCTTCGAGGCTCCCCCTCCAAAAAATTCTTTTACTATATCATCAAACGGATCATCATCAAAAAATCCCATTTTATCCTAAATAACTTCCCTCCTGAGGCATAGCAGCTTTTGCATTTTTTAAAAATTTCTCTTCTACTTTTTTATAAACATTAATGGTATTCTTTGTTACAGAAGGTTTAATCTTTTTCAAAGCTTCTTCAAAATGTTTCTTTTTAACTTCTTTAGATTCAATATTTTCTCTCAAAGCCAACATTCCAGCCTCTCTAACCAAAGATTCAACATCTGCTCCAGTATATCCATCCGTCAATTTAGAAAATGTTTTAATCAGATTCTCCTTATCTTTAATAGGCATATTTTTTGTATGAATTCTTAAAATATTTTCTCGACTTTTTTCGTCAGGAGCATTAACCAATAGAATTTTATCGAATCTTCCGGGCCTCAATAAAGCCGGATCCAACATATCAGGCCTATTTGTTGCTCCGATAACTAAAATATCGCTCATGTCTTCAATCCCGTCCATTTCAGCCAACATTTGATTTAAAACCCTCTCTGTAACCTTTGTTCCTGATTCTGCTCCTCTCTTACCTGCAAGTGAATCCACTTCATCAAAAAATACTATACAAGGAGCAACCTGCCTTGCCCTTTCGAAAACTTTTCTCATACCTTCTTCTGATTTACCTACCCACATACTCAATAAAGAAGGTCCTTTAACCTGAATAAAATTAGCTTCTGATTCCTTTGCAACAGCTTTAGCAATAAGGGTTTTTCCTGAACCAGGAGGACCATATAATAAAACTCCTTTAAGGGGTTTAATTCCCATTCTATCAAATGAATCTGGATGTTTCATTGGCCATTCGACAGCTTCTTTCAAGTCTTGTTTAATGTCTTTTAATCCCCCTACATCTTCCCAATTAACATTAGGGGTTTCTACTAAAATTTCTCTCATTGCACTTGGCCGAACAGTTTTCAATGCTTCATAAAAATCATCTTGTTTGATTTTTAATTTGTCCAATAATTCATTAGGAATTTGTTCCTCTTCATCTAATTTCATCTGAGGAAGTAATTTTCTAAGAACATTCATAGCAGATTCCTTAGCAAGAGATTCTAAATCTGCTCCGACAAACCCGTGAGTAACAGATGCGATTTTATCTAAATCGACTTTTTCTAAAGGCATTCCTCGAGTATGAATTTTTAATATGCTTAATCTTCCGGGTTTTCCTGGGACACCCACTTCAATTTCTCTATCGAATCTTCCCGGACGTCTTAGAGCAGGATCAACCGCATTAGGCCTATTAGTAGCGCCTATCACGATTACCTTTCCTCTTGCTTTCAAACCATCCATCATTGTCAATAACTGAGAAACAACTCTTCTTTCAACTTCTCCACCTGCATCCTCTCTTTTTGAAGCAATCGCATCAATTTCGTCAATAAAAACGATAGAGGGGGCATTTTTTTCAGCGTTTTCAAAAATATCTCTAATTTTCTTTTCGGACTCTCCATAAAATTTAGACATAACTTCTGGCCCGTTTAACAAAATAAAATTAGCTTCTGATTCCGAAGCAACAGCCTTAGCCAAAAGAGTCTTACCTGTTCCCGGAGGCCCATGAAGCAAAACACCTTTAGGAGGTTGGACCCCTAATTTTTGAAAAATCTCAGGATGTTTAATTGGAATCTCTACCATTTCACGAATTTTCTTAATTTCGTCTTGCAATCCTCCAATATCTTCATAATTAATTCCAGGTAAAGTATCTTCAGAAACTTCTACTGCTTTTGGATTTAGCACAATTTCAGTATTTTCAGTAATAACTACTGGTTTAGAAGGGTTTGTATTAACAATTAAAAATTTTATTTGAGTCATGCCTCCGCCCAAATTGCCCACTCCCATTCCTCCAAGCATATTTCCAAGCATATCTCCAAATTCATCTCCAAAGTCATCCGATAAAAGATCTTTTCTCCTCTGAACTCCGCCTAATGCGACTAAATCTCCTTTCATAATTGTCCTTCCTAATAATCCTCTTCTTAAACTATTTGAATCTGCTTGAACCATAATTCCTTTTTGAGCTGGAGCAAGAGTTATTTTTTTTGCCTCTTTAATGTCCGCCTTAGAAACTTTAATAATATCACCAATGCCTGTTTTTGCGTTTCTTCTTAATATTCCATCCATTCTAATTATTTTTTCTCCGACATCAGAAGGATAAGCTTTTTCTGCAATGGCAACCGTCTCCCTATGGCCTTTTATGGTAATTACATCTCCTCTATTAATCCCGAGCTTTTTCATAATATTAAAATCTATTCTAGCAATTCCTTTATGAACATCATCTTGCATTGCTTCTACCACGTTCAGTTGAATTTCTTTTTCGGCCATTATAAATTCTCCTTATTCATTTTATTTAAAGCTTCATTAAAACTTAAACTTAATTTTCCCATATCTTCAAAACAAAGCCTAACCATATCATCCATTACTTTTTCCTGTCTTTTCATAAATGAAACTATCTCTTTTGGGATTGAAACTGCATAGCTATTTCCAACAAGTCGCATTTTCACTTTAAATTCTTTATTTTTCAAATTTATAAATTTGTTGTATTTTGCTTCATCAACAGGATGAATAATTTTAGAATTGCACTTGGGACAAATAACAGCCCTTAAAATAAATCCCTTTTTAGAAAACTTTGCTTTGCTCATTTCTACATTACATTTCTTACATAAAATTTTATTGTCAAACACATCTACCATTGTTTTTCTCCGTGAATATAAAGCCACATAATTTTATGTGGCTAGTGAAAAGAGGTTACAAGATGTATATCTTGATGTATACACAGATAATATATACTTTATAAATCTTTGGGTATTAAATTTTTGGACGATTAGGATTGTCAAAATATTTTTTATATTCTAAATCAATTTCATCATACAGCTCAGATTCAATATACTCTCCAAAAATACTGGAAATTCTAAGGTGTGTTTGATAAATTTTGTATGCTTCAATTACCTTATGTTCAAATTCATTCTGCTTTATTAACCTTAAAACTTCTCCGCCTTTCTCCAATTGTTGTTCTAAAAAATCCATAATAAAAAATAATTTTAATCATTCTTAAAGATTATTATAACACAACAATTATAAAAGGAAAATATTTCAATAATTTAATGAAAAAAGGTGAATTCAAAAAATTTCTAAAAAAATTTTGGCAAACAGTATGGAAAGACGAATCTTTAAAGGGGTGGATAATCTCTATAGTCTTTATTTTCATCATCATAAAATTTGTATTTTTTCCAGTATTGAATTTAGCAACAGGAACATCTCTCCCTTTAGCAATAGTTGAATCATGTAGTATGTATCACGAGGGCAACATGTTCTCAGATTACGAATCGTGGTGGTCAAAACATTCAGAAAAATATTCGGATTTAAAAATAAATAAAACAGAATTCAAAAATTTTGATTTTAAAAATGGTTTTTCAAAAGGAGACATCCTTTTTATTGTGGGTCAAAAGCCTAAAAAACTGGAAAAAGGAGATGTAATAATATTCAACGCCAAAAGACAAAATCCTATAATCCACCGAATAATTGATATTAGAAAAGAAAACGAAAGTCTTATTTTTGAAACAATTGGGGACAATAATAATGGGCAACTTGAAATAGAAAAAAACATTCATGAAAACCAATTAGTAGGAAAAGCTATTTTTAGAATATCTCCATCTCTAGGATGGATAAAACTAATATTTTATGAAAAACTAAGGCCTCAATCAGAAAGAGGCTTTTGTGATGAAAACTAAAGATTTTTAAATGAATAGGTCTAGAAAAAAAGATGGAATTTTGCCCTAAATGTGGTGCGGTATTAGTAAAAAAAACAAAAAATTTTGGATGTCCTAGATGTAATTATTCTTCAAAAAATAAGGTTGAATTAAAAGCCTCAGAAAAAAATGAAAAAATAAACAAAGGCGTTCCTGTTTCTAAAGACACAAAAAGTATTCATCCAATTGTTAATGAAAAATGTAAAAAATGTGGAAATGAAAAGGCATATTTCTGGACAGTTCAAACTCGAGCTTCAGACGAAGCAGAAACAAAATTCTTTAAATGCACCAAATGCGAACATACTTGGCGAGAGTATAGATAATTATAAATTAATTCTATAAAACTATCTACAAATTATCTATAATTTTTTCAAACATTAAATCCAAAAAGAAAAATGGCCCCGACGGGATTTGGGCTATTCAATAAATTGAATGCCTAATGCGTATTTCTATCCAAAAACCCACATTAAACTAAAGTTCAAATCCAAAAAGAAAAATGGCCCCGACGGGATTTGAACCCGCGACACCCAGATTAAGAGTCTGGTGCTCTAACCAGGCTGAGCTACGGAGCCATATTTTGTAGCTAGAATGGTTTGCAGGAAAATCTCAAAGAGATGTTTTCACTCTAACCAGGCTGAGCTACGGAGCCATGTCCAATTATAAAAAACATTTTATTTAAAAAACTATTTCCTCCAAGAAATCTGCTAAAAAATCATTTCTTTCCAGACAATTCCGCCCACAACTCATTCCTTTCTAAATTAGCATAAAAATGACTCTTGCCTTTAACCCTTAATTCCCAATATAAAATATTTCCTTTAACTGTGTTAATTCTTCTAGCAACTTTTTTCAAAGCCCTTTTAGCAGCAGATTTTGCTTGAGGGGTCTTAGGATTTTTCAGCCTCTCTTTTTCTTCTTTTTCCCATTCAAAAACAGCTTCCATTTCTTCCTTAGCTTCCTCTAACTTTTTCTTAATCTCTTCCTTTGTTAAAGGGTCAAACTTTATTCCTTTATATCCTCTTGCCATTTTTTAATCAAATCAAGAACTCTTTTAAATTCATCGATATTTTATTTAAAAATCTTAAAAAAACAAATCTTATTTATTTTTAAAATACTCTATCTGCCTAAATCTTTTCATAACTTTATTATAACTTCCTTTTTCAACAAGTACTTTTTTCCTATTCTCGCTCAAAAGACGGAAATAATAGTTACTAACCGATTTTCTTAAATTATCCTTTCCATTGTAATCTCTCCAATTTCCACCTTTTTTTGATTTATATTGTAGAACCATCATATTTTAGGCGCATAAATTTTCAAAACGCCTTTATTGAATTTCACTTTTAAATTATTCGGATCTATATTTGGAACACTTGTCTTATAATTAAAAGACCTAAAAGATTTTTCAGAATGAAAAAAATCTTTTTTTTGTACCTTCTTTGAATCTTTCTTTTTTGCACTAATAGAAATAGAATTTTTACTTGATTTAACTTTAATATCTTCCCTCTTAAAACCTGGAAGATTAAATTCTAACACTACCTCTTTTTTATTATTTTTCATAATTTATTAAAGGGGATAATATTTTTAAATTTTTTGCATAGTACCATCTAAAAACATATAATCTAAAATATATTTTTTAAAATAT
>CAZXCF010000029.1:0-7809 GCA_964638995.1 Candidatus Woesearchaeota archaeon
GCTCGTCGGGCCCATAACCCGGAGGTCGCGTGGTTCAAATCCCGCCCTCGCTATTCAATGCTTTAAATTTAGAAGATTTGAAGCATATGGTTTAATTCGATTTTCTACTCCAGCGTTTAGAAAAGCGGATTAGGCTCAAATCTCATAAGAGATATTTGAAGCCCAAATCCCGCCCTCGCTATTCAATGCTTTAAATTTAGAAGATTTGAAGCCCAAATCCCTCCATTAATTTTTATAGAATAAATCCAATTTTTTGAAGAAATAATTATCTAGACCTTTTTTCAAAAAGATAATTAACTAAATTACTAACAAATTCATCCGGATTTAAATTAGCCAAATAATCATATTTCTGCATATTGTTTTTAAGAATATTTTTTTCTTTCTCGCCTTTTTTATAAACAACTGATTGATACATATAAGAGGTACCCTGTTCTGTTAATTCTGTAATTAAATCAGGGTTATTTTCCTCATTTAAAATTTTTTCAACTAATTTTGAAATTTCCATAATAATGAACAAAAAAACAACTATATAAGCTTTATTACTCTAGAGTTCTTACAGCATTAACTAAATGTCCTGCCCAATCTCCAACGGCATTTCTATCTTTTATTGATTCAGGTAATAAACTATAAATTCCCCCGATAGGCGCTTTACCTTTAAAATTATTGAATAAATATCTATTAAAAACATTCAATTTAGAAATTAATCCTTCATGGTAAAATCTTTTAGTTCTATCAAAATTTTCTTTAACATCTTTATTCTGTTGTGAGTAATAGGCACTATATGATTCTCTAGAATCTCTGGAATTTTTTCTAATTTCAGCTTCCATATTTGCAACATATGTCACATATCTCGTTGCAGATTCAACTAATCCATTGAGAAATTTTGTAGCGTTCTCGTCAGTTTCAACTAGTTCTGAGATTTCCTTATATCTCTTTTTCGCTTTGATAACTTCTGGTTTTTTCATACTATTTATAACCTTTTCAAGTATTTAAACTTTTCCATATGTAATTACTTAAAAGGAATAACAAAAAGTAAAAATCTTTTACAATAATCCTTAAAAACCTTCTATCTTTTCAAACCCTATGAAGATTAAATTTATGCAACTTTTGTCAAGGTGTAGAAATAAAGTTGCCATTCAGTGCTTTGAAGAGATAGCACGAAAGAAACAAGGAGTTCTTTTGTCATGGAATTGATTCTAGGTATAGATGATGCAGGAAGAGGCCCAGTTATAGGCCCAATGATCCTTGCAGGAGTTTTAATCCAAAAAAATAAAGAAAAAGAATTAAAGAAATTAGGAGTAAAAGATTCAAAACAATTAACACCAAGAAGACGTGAGTTTATTGCTACAAAGATAAAAGAATTAGCTGAAATATATGAAATAGAAATTTCTCATCCTGATGATATTGATCATAATCTGAATAACGGAACAAACCTGAATATCGTAGAAGCAAATATGGTGGCTAACATAATAAATAGAACAAATAAAGGGTTTAAGAAATTAAAAATTATTATTGATTGTCCCTCTGTAAGCATAATAAAATGGACAGATGTTCTTAAAACAAAAATAGAAAATCTTTCAAATTTAGAAATATCTTGCGAACATAAAGCAGATAAAAATCATATTGCGGTTTCAGCAGCATCAATTATTGCTAAACATATTAGAGAAAAGGAAATGACAAAATTAAAAGAAAAATACGGGTCAGAAATAGGAACAGGGTATTGCCATGATCCTAATACTTGCAGGTTCTTAGAAAAATATGCCGAAAAGCACCAAAAAGACGGAATTTTTAGACAAACCTGGGAAACATGGAAAAAAGCCTGCGCTAATATTCATCAAAGGAAATTGTTCTGAAAAATTAATTCTTGAAGGATATTGCTAAATCCTTAAAAAACCTTATTTCTTAGTAAAAAGATGAAAGTTAAATTAAAAAGTTGTGATTTTGAAAAATGGTTTATGTTAAAAAACTGGTGATGCAAGGTTTCAAAAGTTTTCCAAAAAAAACAGAAATTCCGTTCACTCCAAATATTAATTGTGTTTTAGGGCCGAATGGAAGCGGAAAAAGTAATATTACTGATGCGCTTTGTTTTGTTTTAGGAAGATTAAGCGTAAAATCGATGCGAGCAGCAAAAGCCAAAAATCTTATTTTTATGGGAACAAAATCAGCTTCTCCTGCAAAAGAAGCAATTGTCGAACTTGTTTTTGATAATTCAGATAGGGGTTTTTCAATAGATTCAAATGAAATTTCAATAAAAAGAATAGTGAGAAAAAATGGACAAAGCATTTATAAAATTAACAATGAAACAAAAACTCGTTCAGAAGTTTTAACCCTTTTAGCTCAAACAGGAGTCGATCCTCACGGATTCAATATAATCCTTCAAGGAGAAATTCAAAATTTTGTAAAAATGCATAACGAAGAAAGAAGAAAAATTATTGAAGAAGTTTCAGGAATTTCTATTTATGAATCCAGAAAAAGCAAATCTCTTAAAGAGTTAGAAAAAACAGAAGAAAAATTAAAACAAGTCCTGACAGTCTTAAGAGAAAGAACAAATTACCTTAACAATCTTGACAAAGAAAGACAACAAGCATTAAAATATAAAAAATTACAAAAAGATGTTAAGAGATTCAAAGCAAGTATAATTGATCATGATTTAAAATCAAGAAAAAAAATAAAAGAAAATATTCTTAAAAATATTGAGAATAAAAACAAAGAAATTCTAAAAATAAAGAAAAAGATAACTTCAATTAAAGTTTCAATAAAATCTTTTGATGATAAAATAGGGGTAATTAATCAGACAATACAAAAATCTACAGGATTGGAACAGGAAAAATTAAATCAAGACATTGCCAACCTTCGTGCAGAATTAGCAGGTGCAAATGTTAAATTAGAAAATCACCAATCAAAACTTTCTGCCCTATCAAAACAAAAACAAGAATTATCCGAACTTATTAGAAATAATGAGTTATCAATTAGGGAACTTCAAAAAGAATCTCCGACCATAGCAAAAAAACAAAAAGAAATAAATCAAAAGAAAAAAGAATTAGAAAAATTAGAAGAAGAAAGAAAAAAATTCTATATGATTAAATCAGAATTAAAATCAATTGGTGAACGTTATGAAGATAAAAGAGTAATTTTTAATAACTATAAGAATGAGTCAGAATTTCTATTGAAACAAATAAATATTTTATCAGGAGAATTATATGATAAAAAAACAACCAATGAAAAATTAGAACAATTAAAACAAGAACTTGCACAAAAGAAAGAACTTTTAGAAAATTTAAATAATCGGGATCGAGAACTAGAAAAAATTTCTTTTGCGAATGAAGCAGAAATAGATAAACAAAATAAACTTATAGATTCAATTTCAAAGATAGATGTTTGCCCCGTTTGTAAAACAAAGATTACTCAAGAACATGTTCATTCAATAAATTTGGAAGTAAAACCTCAGATAAATCATTTGAAAAAACAAATCTCCGAATCAGATAAAGAACTAAATGATATTTATTCAAAAAGAGACTTACTTAAACAACAAATAGAAAATATTTCTAATGAAATTTCAAAAAGAGAATCAGACCTTTTGAAACTTATAACAATAAACGAGAAGAATGATCAAATAAAAAATTTAAATAATAATATATTGGAAATAAAAGAAGAATTAAAAAAAATTGAAGCAAGAAAAAGAAATTTAGAGGCTAATTTTAGCGAAAATTCCAATATAGAAAAAAGATATGAAACAGCTTTAGTGGAAGTTCAAGAAATATCTTTAAGAAGCGAGGATAATTTAGATTCAGAAATCTCATTTAAACAAAAGGAATTAGATCGTTCTAAAATTTCTTTAAAACAAATTGATCGAGAGATTTTAGATTATCAGGAGGAGATAGCCGAATTAAAAAAAATTATTGAAGGAAAAGAAGAAGAGTTGGACAAAAAAAGAAAACAAGAACAATCTTTGACAAAAAAATTTGAAAAAATGATTGGTGAAAGAGATTCTTATCAATCTAAAATAAGAAAATTAGAATATGAATTATCTAATGAAAATAACTCTTTACAAAATATAGATCAAGCCATTAATAATTTTAAAATAGATAAGGCAAAGGTAGATGCAGAAATTGAAAATTTTGAAACAGAATTTTTAGAATTTGAAAATATTGACTTAATAAAAATAAACCGTGAAAAATTGATTCAAAGATTAAATAAAACCCAGGATATTCTTTCTAGAATAGGGTCTGTTAACCTAAGGTCTTTAGAAGTATACGATGAAATTAAAAAAGAATATGAATCTATTAGAGAAAAGGTTGAAACAATAGAAAAAGAAAAACAAAGTATTCTAAAGATCATTCATGAAATCGATATAAAAAAGAAAAAATCTTTCTTAAAAACATTAGCAGAACTTAATTCTATTTTTTCTAGAAATTTCTCTCAATTAAATACAAAGGGACAAGTTTCGTTAGAACTGGAAAACAAGAAAAATCCCTTTGAAACAGGTTCAGGAGTCCAAATTATTGTTAAAACAGGCCATGGAAAATATTTTGATGTGACCTCTTTATCAGGAGGGGAACAAACAATGGTTGCCCTTTCATTGATTTTTGCAATCCAGGAATTAAATCCTTATTGTTTTTATATTTTAGACGAAATAGATGCAGCTCTAGATAAAAGAAATTCTGAAAGACTGGCCAATTTACTTAAAAAATACATGCAAAAAGGACAATATATAATAATTACCCATAACGACGAAGTAATATTAAATGCAACAAATCTTTATGGGGTAAGTATGCATGACGGAATTTCAAAGATTATTTCTATGAAAGTCTAAAAAAGTATAGTCTGATTCATAAGAATTATTTAGAGGATTGGCGTTTCTATCTTCTTTAGGTTTATTTTTAAGAAGACTATCATTTAGCAAAGTATCATCAATTGTTTTGTATGTTTTTTTATCTTCTTGAAATTTGCCATATTCCTTTTCATTTTTACACCCAAAATAATTACACATCATTGAAATTCCTCCAATAATAAGAGGATATTTAATAGGGGTTGCAAGTAAAAGAAGCATGGGAGCAAGATACCATCTTTTTTTAACATTCTTTTTAATATATCGTTTAGAAAAAAATTTACCCATTTTCATTAATTTTAGAATTATTACCCTTTTATATTTAATCGTTCTGAAGAAAAAAAAGGAGAAAGTAAAAAATAAAAATAAAAAAAGAAAAAAGATAAATTAGTAATAACTTTCTCCGAATTCTTCAGATTTGTCTTGCTTTTTTCTTAACATAACAATTAATGCACCTAACAATACTAAAAAGATAATCGCTAGGATAATTGTTAAAGCAACAACTGATCCGCTAGATGAGCTACCGCTTGCGTAAACACCTAAAGTTACGTTGTCTACAAGTTCTTCGCCTGCAAAAATACTCACATCAAAATCATATTCACCTTTTGTGTGAGGGTGTGCAGTAACAATAACTGTCTTAGTCATTCCAGCAGGAACAGCAACTAATTCAGTACTTGAGCTTGTAGTTAAGTCTCCGTTTGATTCTGTAACGATTCTGAAAACTCTAAGTTTATCTGTTGGGTTAGCAACAATAACTTCGAATTCTACGTCATCGTTAACAGCAGAAGACTTAGTCATACTAGTAACTACTGTATTACTGTTAAATTCGTTTTCAACAGTAAATTGTTTTGTTTTGCTTGCGCTAAGGTCAGAGTTTGAAGCTTCTACTTCAAGAGAGTACAATCCTGCATCAGCAGAATATGGGATTTGAAGGTAGATTCTTTTAGCTTCTGTATCTTCATATTTTCTATCTTCGATTGAAACCAAGTCACCGAAGTAGACTTTTCTTTCAATGCCCAATTTAGCTATTTTTGTAGTGATATAAAGGTCATCAAGATTATTGTAACCTTTGTTCTTAATAACAACATCAACTGGAAAAACTTGACCAGCTTCAATTGTTTGTTGAGAACTTATATCCATAATAGCAGCATTGTATGAAGTTCTTTGAACTCTTAATGTGATAGAATTATCTTCAGTTCTAAAATCATTGTTCCAGATTTTAAGATCCAAAGTATAATCTTCACTAACTTCATTTTGAAGTTCGTAAGGTACTCTTAAAGTTAATGTTTTAGCATAGTTGTAACCGCTTTCTACGTTAAAAGGAGCAGTTACTGCTTCGGCATCAACCTTTTGACCTTCGAGTTCTAATTTAACCTTAACATCAGAAGCGTCTTGTAAAGATTCAAAGAAAACCTTTACAGTGATTGTTTCACCTGCTTCTACAGCTACTTCGTCTCCTGTTGCGTAAATATCATCAATCTTTATTTTGTCGATTGATGCAACTTCAACAGCAGAAACAGTACTAGCAACTAAAAAAATGCATGCCAATGTTAAGAAAAAAACGTTGATTTGTTTCATGTTCATTTTGGCTTATTTATTTTTAATTTATTTAATTTATCAGAAAACATTGTTTTCTGCATATCTATAGAGAAAAATGTTATTTATAAACTTTATGGTGACAACACTATTTAACTATTATTAAGTTACTAATTGTGAATGACAATTAGTGGTAAAAAATTTATCGACGGGAAAACTCCCGCCAAATAAAAAATTAAAAACTAAGTAATTTAATTGATTCACTTGTTGCTCCAAAATTCTTAGCAACAATTACTTGACATCTTGCTTCTTCTGCAGCCGAAATAACCGCATTTGTAACAGTACCATCAACAATTATAGTACATGGTTTTTCTTTGATCTTTCTTAATGTCAATACAAGGCCTCTAGTAGAAATAGATTTCATTATATTTAAATCACAATCTAAAAAAATTGTTTTTCCAGAACCCTTATTTTCTTCTGAAAGTTTTTTTAATTTGTTCTTTATATCTTCTGTAATCTCTAAAGGCTTAGAGGGTTTTCTACTCTCACTATGCCCATTTTGAAAACCCTTTCTTTTGTATTCATCTATTGACTTTTTTTTTCTCAAAGCCATTAATACTTCTTTGCCTGTTAATTCTTCTACTTCTTTTCCATCAGGAGCCATTGCTATCTTTTGGACCTTTGCATTATCCAACACATTTTGAATAATTAATTTTCCTCCTCTATCTCCATCAACAAAAAGAACCAAGTCTTTTTTCTCTCCAAGTTCTTTTATTGCATTAGGAAGTTTTGTCCCATTCATGGCTATACAGTTATTTACTCCCGCTTTAAGCAGATTTATTACATCGGCTCTACCTTCTACTACAATTACTTCTTTATCAGATAGATCTCCACAAGGAAGTTCCTCGTCCCCGTATTTTTGAATACTGGATGTTCTTTTAGATTCTTTAATTTCTTGAGATATTTCTCTAGAATCTGTTGAACCTTCAATAGATTTCATTAGTTTTTTTGCCCTTTCTAAAATGTAATCCCTTTTGCTTCCTCGTACATCTTCAATTCTTTCAACTTCTATTTGGGCATCACAAGGACCAATTCTTTCTATTGTTTCAATAGCTGCGCTAATTAAAGTTGTTTCAGATTGATCCAGAGCAGTCGGAATCATTATTTTTCCAAATGTTCTCTTCCCATTTCTTTCTAAATCAACTTCAATTCTTCCTATTTTTCCTTCCTTTTGAAGTTCTCTCATTTCAAGTTCAGCACCAAGTAATCCTTCTGTTTGTCCAAAAAGCGAACCGATAACATCTGGTTTTTCCAAGGCACCTTCAACTTCGAAATTAGCATGTATCATATATTTTATTGATACAGGACTTATTTTTGCCATTTTATTTATTTCCTCAATTTAATTAATTTCAAAATCTATGATTTTGAATAGAAAAATATTCCAA
>CAZXCF010000030.1:0-926 GCA_964638995.1 Candidatus Woesearchaeota archaeon
GAACCACGCGACCTCCGGGTTATGGGCCCGACGAGCACTCCAGACTGCTCCACCTCGCTATATATAAACCTAAAGATAACTAATTTTTAAAGGTTTTCTAAAAGAAACGCCTCGGGCAGGAATTGAACCTGCGCGCCCCGAAGGGCCCGGTTTAGCAAACCGGTGCAATAACCACTATGCGACCGAGGCATAATCATTTGTGAATATAGAATTAAATCAGAGATTTTAAATGTTTTTATCTTTTGATATCTTTTCTCTTTTTCCAAGGAATATAATTTTTTTCTAGTGTTTCTATTAATTTTTTTCTTTGCTCCTCTCCTTTAATACCTTTCCAGTCTAAAACTACAAAATCGGGTTCTTCCGTTGTTTGATTCCATGCTTCTTTAATCATATTTGCTGTTATTGGTGAAACATATTGAGGGATTATATGTGAGAAAGCAAGATTTGATTTAAGTTGAAGTTTGTTGAATCCGGGACAGTAGTGAGGTCCTCCAATCCCAATTGCTATTTCATTGTAAGGATTTTCTCTAAATTTTTCAATGGTGTCTGAAATCGTTTTTGCAATAATGAAACCTGCTCTACGATCTTTCCATTCTGTCTCAGTTGATCCAATTTCGATAAAAACGCAAGGTTTGTTTATGAATGGTCCGTGATGAGTACATTCTAGGGTAATTTTATACCCTCTTAAATCATGTTCGTTTGTATTTTTCTTTAATCTTTGAAAGAGTTGTTTTTGAAATAAAGCTGAACTCTTGCATAATTTATTAGAGAAACCTCCTGCATAAGCCTCTCTAAAGTTTCCTGGAGCATGAACTGAAAGGGTTTTTTCCTTTTTTTCTGAAGAATGTTTTGAAGCAAATATGACAAAATCATATTCGTTTATTTTTTCTAAATTAAGATTTTCTTGATATAGGATTGAATCTTCT
>CAZXCF010000030.1:936-7795 GCA_964638995.1 Candidatus Woesearchaeota archaeon
ACTAAATGAAAATCAAAACCTCGTTTTCCTTTTGAAACAGTTGTTAAAAGAGGATTTTTTCTAAATTGAGATAATTGTGTTGTTATATTTGATCCTGCTAAATCTTGTTTACTTGCTATTACTAAAAATTTATTAAACATATTTTTTAAATGAATGGATCGGTTTTAAATTTTGTTGAGATAGAGTAGAAGCAATTTTGTTTTTTAGATAAACGTTTTTATCTGAATTATTAAATTTAAAAGATACATAGTTTTATAAAGAAAGGGCTACCTTTATTAAAAGGTTAAGGTTTTTTCAAACTCCAAATTATGAGTCTTTTGATTCTGGGTCTGACGATTTCTTAATACAAGAATTAAATGGAGTTTAAATGAAAATTTGTAAAAAATGTAAAGGGAATAGCATGGGATCGCGAAAAAACTATCCTCATGGAAAAAAATCTAAACCAATAACTGCTTTATTTTGCAAGAATTGTGGTTCTTTAGATATAGAGGCAAAATTGGGGAATAGAAAAAATAAATTTAAAAAACGCTAAATAAAAATAGGGAGGATAAATCAAATGAAAGGAACTGTTAAGTTTTTCAATAGAATTAAGGGTTTTGGTTTCATAGCTGGTGAAGACGGCAAAGAATATTTTGTTCATGAATCAGGTATAGACGAAGACGTTTCTTTAGATGAAAATGATTCTGTTGAATTCGAAGCCGAACAAGGCGATAGAGGACCAAAAGCTGTAAAAGTAAGTAAGCAATAGAATTCTTAGTGATTCGTATTTTTAATTTTTTTATTATTTTTCTAAAAGAAAGAGATTTAGACTAGTGAAAATTGAAACTAACATCGGGCTTATGAGAAGTTTCTGGAGCAAAGCGGAAGAAATTTGGGAAATTTGCGAGCCGAGCAAATTTCCTCATAAGCCCTGTTAAGCGAGGGTGAGCCGAAGGCGAAAGTGCAACGTCCCCGAGGATTTTTCTCGAAGAGAAAAACCGGAGAGTAAATTTTGGCGCGCGTTACTTCTGACATACATAAAAAACTGGTGGATGTGTTCTTATATCTTTTTTAGAAATTTGCAGGCTACCATTCACTTCAAGAATTTTAAATCCTGTTTTCTTAATTTCACGCTCAACTTCTCGTATTGAGGGGATGTGGATATATTGTTGTGTTTTGTAGGTTCTTTGTTTGTCACTGGTTTCTCTATCAAAAAATCTATCTCCAAAATCTTGTTCCTGAACCTTCAATCCCAAAGGTTTCAAAATATAGAATCTAAACCACTGTTTAATCCAAAAAAAAGAAAATTGCTTATTGAAAACTCGCGGGTGAGCTGTGAAAATGAAAATTCCATCCTTTTTCAAAATTCTATATACTTCATTTAGTGCTTTTAATCTATTTTCACTTCCTGGAATTTGTGTCCAACCTTGATTTGAAAATAGAGCATAATCAAAGGAATTTTCATCAAACTTAATATTGGTAGCATCGCCTACCTTATAGTCAATTTTCAATTTTAATTCTTTGGCAATTTTCTTTGCACTTTGAATCATTGCAGGAACAAAATCTATACCGATTATTTTGAAACCCTTCTTGAAAAGTGGAATTGTAGTTCTTCCAGTTCCACAACCAATATCTAAGATTTTGGAATTTTTCTTAGTGAAGTATTTTTTGATAAAGTGACTTTCTGAAATCCACAAACCCTCTTTTGCTTTTTGAGTATAGAGAAGTTGAACGTTTTTGCCTGCAAATTCTTCAAGCACCAGTTTTTTTAAATTAGTGTCCATATAAATTAAAAAGAAGTTAGAAGTTTATTAAGGTTTTCATCGGAGCGCGCCAAAATTTATTTCACTTAACATCAGGATTTAGAGAAGTTTCGAACGTAGTGAGAAATTTGAGAGAGCGCCGAGTTGAGGCGCGAACCTCTAAATCCTTGTTATGTGAGGGTCGAACGTAGTGAGAAGCGTAGCGTCCCCTTGAGTTGAGATTTTTCCGTTATATTAATAAAGGCGGCGTTATTTATCAAGAATATGGTTAAGATAGTCTCTGCAGATGGAATTGAGAAAGAAATTAATTGTATTGGATGTGCTTTACAAAAAGGTGAAATTGAATGTGTTGGAGAGACTGTTGCAGAAACTAATAATTTTGATGTTCAGCAAGATTATGAAATACCTATTCCAGGATTTATGATTCTAGCATCTAAAAAACATCTGAAAGGAATTGAAGATTTTACTGAATCTGAAAGAAAAGAATATATTGATTTTTTATATAAAATACGTAAAGCAATGACAGATGTTTTGAATGTTGAATATGTTTACATAATTCAGGAAGAGGACACTATTGCAGAATCATCTCATTTTCATGTTTGGTTATTTCCACGATTTGATTGGATGAATAAATTTGGAAGAGGAGTAAAATCAGTTAAGCCAATCATGGAATACGCAAGAGAAAACATGAAAACTAAAAATAATCTTGATGAAGTAAAGAAAGCCGCCCTTAAGATTAAAAACATATTATCTAATTCTTAAAAGGAAAAATCTCAATTTCACATAACGCAAGGTTTAACGAAGTCGCCGAAGGCGATTTGGGAAAATTCCGACGGCAAAAAGCCGTCTTGCGATAGCAAGAGGAATTTTCTGTTAAACCGATGTTCATTTTCCGAACGAAGTGAGGCACGAGCTGGGGCTACAGCCCCCTCGTGAGTTGGAATTTCGTTCTCAATCTTAAACGATGTGTAGTTTTTTTTAGAATAAGGAAGATTTTTAATCTTCCCTATCCTCTCAATTTTGGACAAACTGAGAATGACAAACAAAATTGATAAATGGAAATTTTGGTTAGATTTAAACAAAAATACTTTTAGAGCAATGGAACTAACAGCGTTCTTTATTGCAATTTTAGGTATAAGAGAAAATTTGTCCTTGCCAAATTCATTTATGAATATAATATTCATTCTAATTGGATTATCAATTGTTATGCAACTCATTTTGGGAATAAGACAAATTTTATTAGATAATAAAACATATAAAGAACAGCAAAAGAAAGGATTACTAAAATTAAAGCGTTCACGGAAAACCGAAAGTTCATCTTCTAAAAAAAATTAGATTTAATCAGCGTGTTGTGCGAAGATTTGTTTTTCATTTTAGCACTGAAGCGTTAAATCTAACGAGTTTAATTCTTGATTGAGAATGGCTAAGCCACTCTTTTCCCGACGACAGAGAGGGAAATTCCAATTGAAATGAACATCTATTACATCTACAAAAATGTCGAAAATAATTTTTATTTCTAAATAATTTCAACAGAAATTTAAATAACCTATTTAATTTGTCGTAAAATGAGTTATACTATTTCAAAGAGAGTTTTTCTTGAAAAACTTTCGGAAAGGTGTAAATTAAGGGGTTTCAGCCCTCAAACAATAAAATCCTATTCATACCATGTTTCAGATTTTCTTGAGTTTTTAGATAAAAGTAGATATAACCTTGACAAAGAAGGTGTTAAGTCTTATCTGTTGTCTCAAGAAAAAGCAAGAAATACCATTAGATTAAAACATATGTCTCTTCGTTTTTTCTTTTCTGAGATTTTAAAAAGTCAATTGGAATTTGAAGAGATCCCTATGATGAAAAAAGAAAAACAACTTCCAAAGGTAGTTTCAAAAGAAAAAATAAAATTAATTATTGATAGTTGTTCAAACCTTAAACACAAATTAATAGTAAAATTTCTTTACTCATCTGGATTGAGATTATCTGAATTATTAAATTTGAAAAGAAACAATATTGATTTTGATACAAAATTTATATGGGTAAAAAAGGGTAAAGGGGTAAAAGATAGGATCACTTTATTGTCTCCAAGTTTAAAAAACGATTTATTAAAATATTACAGCAATACGGATTTTAAAACAGGGTATATTTTTGAAGGAAGAAATGGAAAAATTTCAAAAAAATCTGTTCAAAAAATTCTTGAAAGAGCTGGAAAAAAGACCGGAATAAAAATTCATCCTCACATGTTAAGACATAGCTTTGCAACCCATTTATTAGAGCAAGGAACAGATATAAGATATATCCAAAAACTTTTAGGGCATTCGTCCTCTTCAACAACCGAAATCTATACGCATGTTGCAAATAAGGATTTGAAAAATATAAAAAGCCCTTTAGACAATTTATAATATGATAGAAGCACTAAAGATTTTAATTGGAGCTGTTGTTCTTTTTTTAGGAATTCCTATTGGAAATTTTCTTGCAAGATACACTAAAGATGAAATAAAACAAGGACAACAAATATTCAGAGTTTTAGTTTGGATAGGAATAACAGGAGGCATTTTTGGACTAATTATTAAAAACGATATTTTAATGTTTAGTTTATTTTTTATTTCGATTGTTACTTCCAGGAGTGTAAAATGATAAAATTTGGACCTGCAGGTTTAGGTCCTGTTGCAACAGCTGAAAAAGTTTTAGAGCAATATAAAAAACAAGGATTAAATATTTGTGAAATTGCATTTACATATTCGGTTTACATAAAAAAGCCTGATGCTATCCGTATTGGAAAAAAAGCAAAAGAATTAGGGATTGAATTGACTATTCATGCCCCATATTTTGTGAATTTAAATTCTGCTGAACCTGAAAAAATTGAAGCATCAAAAAAGAGAATTTTAAAATATTGTGAGATCGGTGAGGAACTTGGAGCTACAAGAGTTGTTTTTCATCCTGGTTATTATGGTAAATTAGATAGGGCTATTGCATATGCCAATATCAAATTGAGAATTAAAGAAATGATGGATTATCTTAAGAGAAAAAAATGGAAAATAAAACTTGCTCCAGAAACAATGGGGAAGGTAAATGTTTTTGGATCTCTTGAAGAAATTTCAAACTTGGCTAAAGAAACAAGATGTGAATTTTGTATTGATTTTGCCCATATATTAGCAAGAGAGAAAAAAGTTGATTTTCAAAAAATAAAAAAATTATTCCCTCAGAAAAATTGGCATTGTCATTTTTCTGGAATTGTTTATGGGGAAAAGGGTGAAAGAAACCATATTAGAACTGAGAAAAAAAATTGGAAAGAATTGTTAAAAAACCTTTCAAAAAATAAAAAAATAAATATTGTTTGTGAATCTCCTGCACCTGTTGAAGATTCTATTCAGGGTTTAGAAATCTATAAAAGATTATCTTTTATTTGAAAAACAGTCGTTACAAAAAACGGGTTTTCCTTCTGTTGGTTTGAAAGGAACTTCACATTCCTTTTTACATTCAGAACAAATTGCTTTGTGCATTTTTCTGTCTCTATTTCCAAATCTTCTATTTCCGCCAAATCTTCCTTTGTTATTAAATCTTTTAGGCTTACTTTTTTGGAAACATTCACTACACTTAACTGGCTTTCCTTCTGTTGGTTTGAAAGGAACTTCACATTCCTTTTTACATTCAGAACAAATTGCTTTGTGCATTTGTCTATCGTTAAATTCCGGCATTTTCATATCCTCCTTACAATCTTCTAAGAAACCTGAGCATCTTAGCTATTCTAGGCAATGAAAAGGCTATATAAATATATGTATTAAGTTATTTAGATTTTCTAAGTTTTCTTGTAATATCTTTTGCAGAAACTAGCTCTGGACCTATTATTTCTTTTAGCATGGAACTTATGTTATTTCTATTTAGAATGGCACTTATTCGGTTTAACTCATTCATGGTATTTTTATAATCGCAATCTTCAAAACAGGAACGCGCATTTAATGTAGCTTCATTAAATTTATCAAAATATTCTTCTGTTTCTCCTGAATCAAGAAAACTATCGCTAGATTCTTCATCAAAATTATAGCCTTTATTTTCAGATTGTGAAAAATGTTCTAAATAAGTTAATTCAATATTATTTAAATGTGCATAAAATTTATCTTCCATTTTCTGGAGCAAAATAAAAATAAATTTATTTATATAGATTATTATAATGTAAAAGAATAAAAAGTCTCTTTTTAATAGTATTTTATGTTATATTTAATTGGTTTAGGGTTGAATGTTGAAGGAATTTCAAAAGAAGGCCTAGAAATTGCAAATAGATGTAAAAAAGTTTATTTGGAAAATTATACTGTAGATTTTCCTTATTCGATTAGAAAACTTTCTGAAATCATAGAAAAAAAAATTAAACGTGCAGATAGGGAAAAAGTGGAAAGCCTAGAACTAGTGGACGAAGCAGAAAAAAAAGATGTAGCTTTACTTGTTTATGGAAGCCCTCTAACTGCTACAACACATGTCTCTTTAATTGAAGAATGTAAAAGATTAGGCATCAAATATAAAATCATTTATGCTGCTTCAATTTTTGATGCTGTCGCTGAAACGGGTTTACAATTATATAAATTTGGAAAGATTGCTTCAATGCCAAAATGGCAAGGAGAAAGTTACAAACCAGATAGTTTTATGAAAATAGTTCAACAAAATCTTTCTCAGGAGGCACATAGTTTAATCTTATGTGATATTGGATTGAAATTTCCTCAGGCTTTAGAACAATTAGAAAAATCTGCTTCAAATCATAACATCCCTTTAAAAAAATTAGTAGTTTGTCAGACTTTAGGGACTAAAAAAAGCAAGATTTTCTATAAAAAAATTCCAGAATTAAAAGAATTTACTGGAGTTAGAAATCCTTTTTGTATTGTGATTCCGAGTAAAATGCATTTTGTTGAGAAAGATTTCCTTGAAACATTTAATTGAATTTTCTGAAAAAAGAGTTTTTAAAAGTTCCCTAGAAAAAAATATTAGAGAAAGCTTTAAAACCCATAAAAAGAAAAGGAAAGATATGAAACGGATCCTGGGAGCTACGGAATTTATAAAAATTGCAAATAAAAAAATTCCTGCCGGCTTCATCTTCACCACCTCTTCCTGCCCGGTTATGACGGCAGGCTCACTCG
>CAZXCF010000031.1:0-7241 GCA_964638995.1 Candidatus Woesearchaeota archaeon
GCCGGATATTACAGCTTTGCCTTATAGAACGCTATGTAATTATAGACCACTTACTAGAGCAGATAGAATCACACAAAATAGAGTAGCTGTTCATCTTGCTGCTCTAACAACAGACAAAAGGAATTGGAGAGAGAAACATTGGAAACCAACTCCTAATCAAGATGAACCATTATGGAAATTAGAAAGAGATGTCAGGACGATGAAGCCTGACGAAATATTAAAGGTTATGGAAGGGCGACCTCATACAACAGTAAAAGAATATCATAATTATTATGGAAAATAAATTAACATCAATAGTAATCCCAAATTATTTTATGAATAAGCCCGGTGGGATTATAAAAGAGGGCGATGAAGAGCTTTGGTTCGCAAAACATTGTTTTGAAAGAATCAAAGAATATACTAAGCAACCTTATGAACTAATCCTAGTAAACAATGGTTCAGTTCATGGGGAAGATTTATTAAGAGAACACGCTGACATGCTAATTAACAATGAAGAAAATCTTGGATTTGCTAAAGGTTGTAATCAAGGTTTTCGAGCAGCTACTGGTGATTGGGTTTTATGTATGAATAACGATATCTTTGTTTGGGATGGTTGGTTAGAAGCTTTACAAGAAACATTCGAAGCAAGACCTGATTGTGGTGTAGCTATGCCAGCGTTAATGAAACAAACTAGAAGAGGTGACGAAGCTTTAAAGTTTGAGGATATAGACTTATCTCTTAACTATGGCAAGTATGGTGCCGGAGCCGAATTTGGAAGTTGTTGGCTTACCAAGAAAGAGATTCTAGATGAAGTAGGATTATTTGACGAAAACTTTAAAATAGGTTTTGGAGAAGATAGAGATTTATGGAGAAGAATGAGAAAAGCTGGTTATGAAACTTATCGCACTCATAAAACAAGAGTTTTCCATCAAGGAAACGTAACAATGGGCAAGATAAAAGATAGAAGAAAATATACATACGCTAATAGAGCTTACCTAAAAAAAATTAGAGAAAGTGAAGAGGAGATGAATGATAAAGAGAAAAGAGAATTAAAGGATTTAATCGAAAATGAATATGAAGAACATTTTCCTCATAACCACGAGTACTTAAAAGATAAATGGGGATTTTAAAAAATCAGGAGAAGTTGAAGTCTATTCCTTAGATGAGCTTACGCTCTAATAAGGAATGAAGAAGAAAGTGCTACAAAAAATAATTGGATTGAAGGATTATTTAATTTCTAGATACGAGAAGTTAGACAACCAGAAGAAAAGACAGCTAAAACAGCTTGGAATTTTAGGTGTTTTTATAGGGTTGTCTTTATTTTTAAGAGAAGGAAGCTTTGCTTTATTGCCTTTATTTATATTAAGTGATACTGGGTGGACTAGTCCCACAGCAACAGGAGATGATTATAATGATTGGGTTAACCCTACAGATGCTTATTCTTCTGATGATACTTATGCTATTTTTAGGTCTTTTTCCGGAGATGATACGCAAGATTATTATACTTTTGAAAATGATAAACCCACTTCACTTTACAGTCTTATTCCTTCTGGAGCGGAAATTATTGGGATAGAAGTAGAGGTGGAAACATATCTTGAAGCTGGAGTGGGTAGTATGGAAGTAGCTCTTTCTCAAGATGGTGGTACCAGTTATACTTCTACTAAATCTAATTCGATAACTACTGAACAATATTATTCTTATGGTGGCTCTTCTGATTTATGGGGAGATTCATGGCAGAAAAGTGATTTTGGTTCTAATTTTAGAGTTAGGTTACAGGCAGTTACTGAATGGAGAGGTGCCTGTGACCACGTAAGGGTAAAGGTTTATTATACAGAAGCTACTACTACAACTTCTACAAGTAGTTCCACTTCATCTTCTACTTCGAGTTCAACGTCATCTAGTACTTCTAGTTCGACGAGTAGTTCAACTTCATCTAGTACTAGTAGTTCGACTAGTTCTTCTACGTCAAGCTCGACATCTTCTTCTACCTCTAGCTCAACTTCAAGTAGCACGTCTTCGAGTACATCTTCGAGTACTTCTTCATCAACTTCATCCTCAACTTCATCAAGTACATCTAGTACGTCTTCATCTACGAGCTCAAGTACGAGTAGTAGTACAAGTTCGTCTACTTCTAGTTCGACGAGTTCTAGTACTTCAAGTTCTACAAGTTCTTCAACGTCATCTTCTACTTCTAGTTCTACATCTTCAACGAGTTCAAGTACAAGTAGTTCGACCTCAAGCAGTACATCATCTTCAACGAGTAGTTCTACGAGCTCGTCAACAAGTTCGAGTACGAGTTCTAGCACATCTTCATCTACGTCTTCTTCTACTTCATCGACTAGTTCTTCAACATCATCTAGCACGAGTTCGAGTACTAGCTCAAGTACTTCGAGTTCTACATCATCTTCGACTAGTAGTTCAACGAGTTCAAGTACTAGTAGTTCGACTTCTTCAAGCACATCGTCAACTTCATCTTCTACAAGTTCCTCAACTAGTAGTAGTACATCGTCTAGTACGAGTTCATCAACATCGAGTTCAACCTCAAGTAGTACGTCGTCTAGCACGTCTTCATCGACTTCTTCTTCAACTAGTTCGACGAGTTCTAGTACAAGTTCGTCTACAAGTTCATCAACTAGCTCTTCAACTTCTAGTAGTACTTCTTCAAGCACGAGTTCGAGTACGAGTAGTTCTACGTCTTCTAGCACTTCTTCAAGCACGAGTTCAACCTCTTCATCTACAAGCAGTTCAACTTCTAGCTCAACTAGTAGCAGTACGTCATCAAGTACTTCTTCATCTACTTCAAGTTCTACCTCTAGTTCAACTTCTTCGAGTACAAGCTCAAGTACATCATCTACTTCTTCGTCAACATCAAGTAGTACGAGTTCATCTACTTCGAGTTCGACTTCTTCAAGTACCAGCTCAAGTACGAGTTCGTCTACATCAAGCTCAACTAGCAGTAGTACGTCGTCTAGTACATCTAGTACGTCTAGTTCGACATCTTCTTCTACTAGCTCATCAACGTCAAGTTCAACAAGTAGCTCTACAAGTTCAAGTACTTCTAGTTCCACGAGTAGTAGTACATCAAGTTCGACAAGCTCATCAACTTCTAGTACATCTAGCTCGACTAGTTCAAGTACGTCTAGTTCAACTTCATCAAGCACTTCAAGTTCTACTTCTTCAAGTACGAGTAGTTCGACATCATCTTCAACTTCCAGTAGCACTAGTTCATCAACGAGTAGTACTTCTTCGTCTACAAGTTCGTCAACTAGCTCAAGCACATCTAGTTCGACATCTAGTTCAACGAGTTCCTCTACAAGTTCTTCTACTTCGTCTTCGACAAGTAGCAGTACTTCTAGTAGTACTAGTTCGACTAGCTCATCTACAAGCTCGTCTACATCTTCTTCAACGTCTAGTTCTACATCTTCCAGTACAAGTTCATCAACTTCTTCATCTACAAGTAGTTCAACTTCTTCTAGTACGAGTTCGAGTACAAGTTCAACAAGCTCATCGACAAGTTCTTCGACTTCAAGTTCAACGAGTAGTAGTACATCAAGTAGTACTTCAAGTTCTACATCTAGCTCAACGTCTAGTTCGACATCTTCGAGCACGAGTTCTAGTACTTCTTCAACCTCGTCTTCAACTTCAAGCAGTACGTCTTCTTCTACATCTAGCTCGACTTCTAGTAGTACGTCTTCAAGTACAAGCTCTTCCACTTCTTCTTCTACTAGCAGTTCAACTTCAAGTAGTACAAGTTCGAGTACGAGCTCATCAACTTCTAGCTCAACTAGTAGTTCAACGTCTAGTAGTACAAGCTCAACGAGTTCTTCAACTTCCAGTTCAACTTCAAGCAGTACATCGTCTTCGACTTCATCGTCTACTAGCTCTAGCACGAGTTCGAGTACGTCTTCTTCTACAAGTTCGACAAGTAGTTCTACCTCATTAAGCACTTCGTCAAGTACAAGTAGCTCAACAAGTAGTTCAACTTCTAGTTCGACTTCAAGTAGTACTTCATCAACGAGTAGTTCAACTTCATCTTCTACAAGCTCATCTACAAGTAGTAGCACGTCATCAAGTACGTCTTCTTCTACATCTTCTACGAGTTCTTCAACTTCAAGCTCAACTTCTTCTAGTACTTCCTCATCTACTTCGTCATCTACTAGCTCTTCGACAAGTAGTTCAACTTCAAGTTCAACGTCATCAAGTACTTCATCAAGTACGAGTTCGACTTCAAGTTCGACTTCATCTAGTACGAGTTCATCTACATCGTCTAGCACTAGTAGTTCAACTTCTAGTAGCACGAGTTCTAGCACTTCGTCTTCTACAAGTTCGAGCACATCTTCATCAACCAGTTCTACTTCTTCAAGTACGTCATCTTCTACTTCCTCATCTACGAGTAGTAGTACCAGCTCAAGTACTTCCTCATCAACTAGTTCTTCTACATCAAGTAGTACGTCGTCAAGTACTTCAAGTTCGACTTCTAGTACGAGTAGTTCAACATCTTCTTCAACTAGCAGTTCAACAAGTTCTAGTACATCTAGTTCTACATCTTCATCTACTTCTTCGAGCACATCTTCTACGAGTAGTAGTACTTCATCTTCAACCAGTTCATCTACCAGTTCATCAACGTCTAGCTCAACATCTAGTTCTACCAGCTCAAGTACGTCTTCATCAACTTCTTCATCTACAAGTAGTTCAACCTCAAGCTCAACAAGTTCGTCAACCAGTAGCAGTACAAGTAGTAGTACATCAAGCTCTACCTCTTCATCAACTAGTAGTAGTACGTCATCGACTTCTTCAAGTACATCGTCTTCGACTAGTTCATCTACTTCTAGTTCGACTTCATCTAGCACGAGTAGTTCCACAAGTTCAAGTACGAGTTCGTCAACAAGTTCAACTTCTAGTTCGACAAGTTTGAGTACTTCTTCCTCTACAAGTAGTTCGACCAGCTCAAGTACGAGTTCTTCTACAAGCTCTAGTACTAGCTCGACTTCAAGTAGTACTAGTTCATCAACAAGCTCATCTACATCTAGTAGCACGTCTTCTAGTACGAGTTCATCTACTTCATCTTCCACTTCATCTTCAACAAGCAGTTCTACTTCTTCCACTTCAAGTAGCACGAGTAGTTCAACGTCTAGTTCGACCAGTTCATCTACATCTTCAAGTACGAGTAGTTCTACAAGTAGTAGTACTTCGTCATCGACTAGCTCAAGTACTTCAAGCTCTACATCTTCTTCTACTTCGTCTTCTACCAGCTCAACTTCTTCGTCCACCTCGTCAAGTACGAGTTCATCAACTAGTTCATCGACTTCTAGCTCTACATCTTCAAGCACTTCTTCGAGTACCAGTTCAAGCACGTCTTCTTCTACAACTAGCTCGACAAGTAGTTCAACAAGCTCAAGCACTAGCAGTTCTACATCTTCCTCGACCAGTTCATCTACGAGTTCTTCAACGAGTAGTAGTACTTCGAGTACAAGTAGTTCCACGTCAAGTAGTACGTCAAGTAGTACCAGCTCTTCAACTTCCTCATCCACCAGCTCGAGTACGTCTTCAAGTACATCTTCTTCAACAAGCTCTACTTCAAGTAGTACGAGCAGTTCTACTTCATCATCAACTTCCTCATCAACGTCTAGTTCTACTTCCAGTTCGACGAGCAGTAGTACGTCTTCTAGTACTTCATCGTCCACAAGTTCATCGACCTCAAGTAGCACTAGCTCGACTTCTTCTTCGACATCCAGTTCGACTAGTTCGTCTACAAGTAGTTCAACATCTAGTTCGACCTCATCATCAACTAGTAGTTCAACTTCTTCGAGTACAAGTTCCACAAGTAGCTCTACGAGTAGTAGCACGTCAAGTTCTACATCAAGTTCTACTTCGACAATATCATTAGCTTATGCACCTTATTGTCCAACAATGGATAAGTACTCAAAAATGGATTCGCCTTACAGCCCTAAAAGAGATATCTATGGAAGAAAATGTGAATAAAAAAATATTAATAAATAATTTAAAGAAACACTATGGCGTTATTTAGTGATGGTTTTGAAAGTGGTGATTTTACCGCATGGGATGGAGATACAACAGGAAGTGGAGCAACTTTAGAGGTTGTATCTGATACCAAATACGCTGGAACTTATTCCGGGCATTTTTCTGTGCCTAGTGGTTCTTGGGCTACAATTTATGAACAATTGGCTTCTTCTTATAGTACGATATATGTAAGAGAATATGTATATTTAAATGAGACACCTGCTTCTGGAGACGCAGTTACTATGATGGGTGTCTTTAGTGGAGTGCCTTCTGATGCTAATACTATTTCGGTTGCTGGACTACATAATGACGGCGGAACTCCTTATTGGATGATTAAATGGAGAGATGGAAGTAGTCTTACAAAGACAATTAGTAATGAGGAAGCAACTACTGGTGAATGGCATTGTATAGAAACAAAAACTGTAATAGATGGAACCAATGGAGCTATCAAAATGTGGGTTGATGGAAGTGTTGTTATTGACTTGACTGGAAAAGATACTGATGCTAATGGAAATGCTACTCATGTTTCAGCAGAATGTGGAACTTTCGGAGAAGGTTCGTCTGCTGAAGATTGGGTTGATGATTTTGTTGCTTCAGAAACTTATATAGGAGATGAAAATACTACTACTACAAGTTCTTCCACTTCGAGTTCAACTTCAAGCTCTACAAGTTCTAGTACAAGTAGTTCAACAAGCTCATCTACATCAAGTTCGACGAGTAGTTCTACATCATCAAGTACTTCTTCTTCAACTTCAAGCTCAACGAGTAGCTCAACTTCTTCAAGCACGTCATCTTCTACTAGTTCTTCAACGAGTTCAAGCACCAGTTCTAGTACGAGTTCTACTTCAAGCTCGACTAGTTCTTCGACATCTAGTTCGACTTCAAGTTCAACTTCTTCGTCAACCAGTTCTAGTACAAGCAGCTCAACATCTAGCAGCACATCTTCTTCGACTACTTTTAGTTCTACTTCTAGCAGTACAAGTAGTTCTACATCTTCTTCAACAAGCACATCTTGTCCACCTGATTATTATTGTTATGATGTTTCAGACGCAATAGTTGGTTATTGGAAAATGAATGAAGCTAGTTGGGATGGAACAACTGGAGAAATTATAGATAGTACAGGACATGGACACGATGGAACAGCTATTGATGGTGCTAATACAATAGCAGATGGAAAACTTAATAGGGCAGGTCAATTAGATGGAACTAATGATTATTTAGATTTAGGTAGCGATAGTGAA
>CAZXCF010000032.1:0-6480 GCA_964638995.1 Candidatus Woesearchaeota archaeon
ACAAAAGAACAAGCGTTGGAACAAGCAAAAAGTGAATTGCCGTTTTCCTATGATTGGGCTGTTCATTCAACAAAGAAAAAAATTCGGATAATTTTAACAGTTCAGTAAAAAAAGATTCAATCGAAGAGGTTTTATTATCTAAAAAAGATTCAAGTGAGAATAAGGATTTTTTAGAATTTAATGATTCTCTCGAAAATATCGAAAAAAATTATGATTATTCTCCTTGTGATTGCGAATCAAAATGGAATCAAATTGATACAGGCTTATCTTTTATGAATCTTTGCCCCAAGAAAAAGTCTTCTTACGGGGACTCTAAGATAAGAATTTTAAAAATAAATCCTGAATATTATAAATTTGATTTTTTCAGTTCAAAAGAACTTTCTGAAAAAAATAAAACTGTTAAAGAATGGGCAAATGATAAGGGCCTGGTTGCAGCAATTAATGCAGGGATGTATAGAGGAGATTATAAAACAAATGTAGGATTTATGAAAAATTATGACTTTTTTAATAACCCCGAAATGACTTCTGATAATTGTGTGGTTGCCTTTAATAGGAAAGATGAAGATGTTCCCCTCTTCCAAGTTATTGATCTTCAATTTCAAAATTGGGATTCTTTAAAAAATAAGTATAATTCTTTTGCACAAGGTATTCGTATGGTCGATTCAAATCAAAAAAACAGGTGGAGCTATCAAGAAAAGATGTGGAGTATTGCTGCATTAGGATCAGATAAAAAAGGAAATGCACTTTTTATGTTTAGTCGTTCTCCTTACAGGGTTCATGATTTTAATAATATTCTTTTAAATTCAAATATAAATATTAAGAATGCAATGTACTTGGAAGGAGGCCCTGAAGCTTCTTTTTATGTAGGCCATAAAAATTTTAATCTTCTTGATTTTGGTAGTTATGAAACAGGGCTTAACGAAGATAATGAAAATAGTTTTTGTTTCCCCCTCCCTAATATAATTGGAGTAAAAAAGAGGTAATTTTATATATTTCTTTTTCATTTATGCCTTTATGGAAAAGAGGAATAATTTAGGACAGGTTACAATCTTTATTATTATCGCTGTTTTAATAGTTGCGAGTGTTGCTCTTTTTTTTACTTTGAGAGGAACTTTGCAAGAGGAGTCATATCCCGTTGAAGTTGAAAGTTTTACAATGGGGGTTGAAGATTGTATAGGTGAGGTAACTATTAATTGTTTGCAATACAATTCAGAACGGGGAGGTTATTTTGATGTTCCTGACCCAAATAAAGACTTTCTTAAAATTAAAATCCCTTTTTACTGGCATTCTGAAAAATCTTATTTTTTATCTAAAAAGACTTTAGAATCAGAATTTTCAAAATGTCTTGAAAATAATCTTCCTCATTGTGTCGAAAAACTAAATTTATCGGGTTATAGAATAAGGTTTGGAAATATTTCGGTCTATAGTGTTTTTTCTGAGGGTAGTTTATTTCTTGAGATTAATTATCCTATGACCTTAAAAAAAGGAGAATCAGTAAGTAAATTGGATTCTTTTTCATACGATTTTAAGACTAATTTTTATAGTCATTATTTATTGGCAGAGAAAATTTTAGAAGAACAATCTGAGACTTCCAATTCAGTACCTCTTGCAGGAATTAGTCCAATTTTTTATAATACTCCTTATACTTTTGAAACTTTTGTATTAGAAGATGAAGTCATATTTTCTATTTTTGAAGAAAGCAAAGATCCAGATTTTGTTTATTCTTTTGCCATTAAATACGATTGGGAGGGATTAGAATGAAGAAAATATTTTTCTGTTTATTGTTAACTATTTTTATAACCGGTTTTTTCACTTTAACTTTTTTGATTGCACAAGAAGAGGAAATTGACTGGGAATCATTCGACGAATCTTTTTTGGAAAACCAAGATGAACTTTTAAATACAGGTTCTTTAGAAGGGTCTGTAGATAATCTTGAAAATTTACTTTCTCAAGAAAAGAATTTTTCTAAAATACCTGATTCTGTTTTTTATAAAATAGATTTTATTGCAGAATCAGATATAAGTTTTTTAAATAACAATTCTAATGTTAAGAAAGCTTGGTTTTTTAGCCAGGGTATTGAAGACTTGGGTGCCGAAATTGAAAGTTATGACGGGCAATTAATTACTACAAAGGGAAACGAATCTACAGTTTTTTCTATTTATGATGAAAACTTGAAGGGTGCTAAAGTTTTGCCTTCCGGGAAATTGATTTTAAATGATAGTATTGAAATTTCTTCTTCGAAAATCTCTTCAGACAATTTAGGAAATCTGATTTTTTCTGGAGGACGAGTTAATTTTTCTAAATCTTCTAATTTTAATTTTACTATAAAAGACGGAAGTTTAACTGGAAAAGATTTTTTTGGGAATACTTATTCGGGAAATTTTAGGGTTGAGCAATGTGAAAGAGGGACATGTATTTTTGGAAACGAGGTTCTTGAAAAAAATTTAGAAAAAGGTTATTCTAGATTTTCAGGTAAGATAATACTCGATGAAAAAAGTAAAATACTCGGGGATAATACCCTTTACGAAATTTTTTCTGAAGAAGATTCTAAATTAAGGGAGTATTATGTTCAAAAAAATACTCGTTTTTATTCTAACGGGGAAACCTGTGATGATGAATTAAGTTGTATTGAAGAAAACAAGGATTCTCCTTTTTTAGAAAGGTTAAAAAGAGAAAAAGATAAAGATTCATTTGATTTGACTTCTTTTTTAAAAAAAGAAAAGAAAATTCTTGAACGCCAAGGCAAAGACCCTTCACACCCGGATTTTAGACCTTTAACTAATTTATTGGAAGCTCCTTATTCTGAGAACTTTACAATTGATTCGTATATAAAAAATAAGGCATATTCCAAAAAAAATTCTTTAGGATCTATCCGTATAACTTCAAAAAATAATAATTTAATTAAATTTAATTCTTCTTCTTTTATTGATTCTTTTGAAGTAGATAAAATAAATGACAGTTCCAAGGTTTTTTTTAATCAAAATGGTGTTAATGTGGAATTTAGTAAAGATACGCCTTTAATAAAAGGAGATTATGATAATCTTGGAACTCTTTTGAAAACTTCTTTTAGTGATCCTAAAGGAAATGTTCATGAGATATTTTTAGAAAAAGGAACAATTTCTTTATGTTCTGATTGTAAAACTTTTTCCTCTTTAATGCAAATTCAATTGAAGGACTTGAGAACGCCCGAAGGAAGAGAGGAATATGAAAGAATTTTTAGAGAAAAATACGGGAACCAAGTTCATGTTTGGTATACTGATTTTTTAGTTTTGAATGGAGATCCCAAAGTTTATAATGACGTTGTTTCAGCTTCTCAAAAAATATATGAGGAATCAGGAGTTTATGTTTCTCCAGAGTTTTTATATACAGGGGCTGTTGCGGAAGGGTTAGACGATTTAGTAAAATATAGAGGGGGAATTTATTCTGAAATTGAAGGTTTTCAAACTTTAGGTTTAGACACTTTTGGAGATAATGCGCCTGTTTTGCGTTCTCAAGGATATCTTCCAAGAGATTTTGTGGAGGATAAAGATTATACTGTTGTCGAAAAAGAAAATATTAAGGGAGAATATGTTCACCCTGGAAATTTCCCTGATCTTGAAAAAGCCTTTGTAGCTAAGGCTGCAGAGTATGCATGGAGACAGAATATTTTTAGACAAGATCTTGAAGAAATGGGTTTTTCTGAAAAGGATTTTTCTCAAGACGAAATAGATTTTTGGACCTATGTTTATTATAATTCGGGGCAAAATACTGGAAAGAAAATGTTAAAAAGCTATTCAGATAGAGGTTATCTTGAATCTGAAGATTATTTATATAATAAGCCTAACAGATATTGGGATAGTTCTTATACTTATGCAAACCGTAGATTTGTTAATTTAAAGGCCATAAAAGATACTCTTAGCTTTTAACTTTTTTAATTTCTCTAACTAATTTTTTTTGAGTACTGGATAAATCTCTTTTCTTTTCTAATTTATCAATCAAAAAATTTGTTTCTTCTAGGTATTTTTCTTTAAATTTTTTCGTAGTATTTTTTAAATGAGAAATATTATCCAATCTATCTGCAAGTTTTATGACTAAGCTCCAATTAGTAATCTTTTTTTTATTTGTTAATTTTTGCGATAAATATTCTTTTTTGCCTATTTTATCTTTTTCTTTTTTATTCGTAGTTAATTTCGATACAAGTGAAGCAACTAAAGGGCCAAATTTTTTTGAAATTTCTTCTGGCGTAGCATCAGTATCTTCTATTGTGTCATGAAGTAAGGCCGCAATTATGAGTTTTTCTATCTGATGGCTTTTTTTTGATTTCTTTACTATCTTTGCTACTCTTTTAGGGTGCTCGATATAAGGCTCCCCGCTTATTCTTCTTTGACCTTTATGTTTTTCCTTTGCAAAATTTAAAGCTTCTTTAATAGCAGGATTAGTTTTTAAAATAGCTTCCATATTTTTAAGTTGAAAATTAAATATATAAAATTAATTATTCGATTAGAATTCCGTTAATTACTGGTTCTTGTGTCGGCCTATTCGTTATTTTTACTTTTCCTAAGTTTGTCTCAACAATTGTTCCTTTTGTTAGAATGTTTTGTCTTGCTAAAAACCGATTTGAAGGAGTTTCTAGAACATTTTTTATTTCTGCTTTTTTATTTTTATTTTTTTGCATAACATTAATTATTTTTCCCTTTAATAAAAATGTTTTTTTATTTCCACCTCTTGTTTTTTTGGTTTTTCTTTTTTCATTTTCATCTAGTTTAACATTTCTTTTTTGTCCAGGTCTTTCAGAGGACTTTCTTTTTCTTTGTTTAATGTATTTTCCGCCTGAAATTTTCCTTCCTAATTTTAATACCATGTTAATTGAATTTGATTTTAATTTATAAATGTTGCGTAATTATCGTTTTTTGTTGTTTTATTGAGGAATTGGAAAAATTTAAAAACGATCTCGTTTCTTTTAATTTATGGCAACTACAATAACTAGACCATTGGATTTGTTGAATAGTTCAAAGGGTCAAGAAGTTTTAGTACATTTGAAAGGTGACAAGCAGTTCGTAGGGACTTTGTTAGCTTTTGATATCCATATCAATTTGGTATTGGATAATGTGAAACAAATGGAAAACGGAGAAGTTAAGAAAAGTCTTGGCTTAACTTTTTTGAGAGGAGATACAATTATCTATATTTCTCCGGCTTCAACATCTTTGAAGTCAGAGTAATTGCGTTTTTGTTTTTTTAAGTTTCGCGCTAACAAGAGTTTGGACATAGTTGGAACTTTAATTTTATATACTCTCTTTCTTTAATTAAAACATGGCAGAAAAAGTAAAATTAACTTTTTTAGGAACAAGCGATGCAGTTCCTACAAAAAAAAGAAATCATACTTCGATTTATTTGCAATATAAAAATGAAAATATTTTAATTGATTGTGGAGAGGGGACTCAAAGACAATTTAGAAAAAAGGGATTGAATCCTTGTAAAGTTAATAAAATTTTAATTACTCATTGGCACGGAGATCATGTTTTAGGTATTCCTGGACTATTACAAACTTTAGCTTTGAGCGGATACCAGAAAGAATTGAGTATTTATGGTCCAAAAGGAACAAAAGGATATATTAGAGAAATGATGAAAGCATTTAGATTTGGAGGAGAAAAATATAAAATTAATGTTCACGAGGTTAAAGGAAAATTTTTTGAAAATGATGAGTTTTATTTAGAAACAAAGTTAATGAAACACGGGACTCCAACAAATGCTTATAATTTTATTTTAAAGGATAAATTAAGAATCAATAAGAAAAAAATTAAAGGGATTTTTGGACCCCTTTTGAAAAAAGTTTCGGAGGGAAAAGATATTATTTATAAGGGTAAAAAATACAAGGCCAAGGATTTAACTTATTTAGAGAAGGGAAAGAAAATTTCTTTTGTTTTAGATACCCTCGATAATTCCAAAATTTCAAAGTTTGTTAAAGGAGCCGATTTTTTTGTTTGCGAATCTACTTTTGGAAAGGAACTAGAAGATCAAGCAAAGGAATATTTTCATATGACTTCTGAACAAGCAGCTAAGGCTGCAAAAGATGCAAAAGTTGGAAAATTAATTTTAACCCATATTAGTGGAAGATACGAAAAAAATATGAAAAAAATTCTTCAAGAATCAAAAAAAATTTTTAAAGAGAGTTATTTGGTTAAAGATTTGGATTGTTTTGAAATTTAACTAAGTAAAGGGAGCAAGAATCTTTCTATTACTTTTTCGCTTTTTAGAATAAAATGTGTTTTATGTGGAATTTTTATTAACTTTTTATTTTTGAAATTTAAATAAGGGTTTTTTAAAGATTTTATAGGGGTCAATTGATCATCTTCCCCCCAAAGCAAATGTGTTTTTGTGTTTATATTAAATCCTTGTTTCCATTTTTTATTCATTTCAGCAATCATCTTTAATTCTTTAAATAAAAATTTTTGCGATTTTTCTTTTTTTCTTTTAGTTTGAATATACTTTTTGATATTTATT
>CAZXCF010000033.1:0-6343 GCA_964638995.1 Candidatus Woesearchaeota archaeon
AAAATAATTTTGTTTCGGCTATATTATTTGGTTTTTTACTAAGTTTAAAACAAACTGCTTTACTATATTTGCCATTTTTTCTAAAAAAATTCCACAGGAAAATTAAACTTATGTTAATCGCTTTTTTAATTTTTTTTGTTACTGTCGGACCATTTTTTCTTACAGCACCAAATTCATTCAGTAAAAACACATTAGGTGTATATTGGGGGAATAAGCAAGCAAAAAATATCGTAGCACCCATAAATAATGCTTTAACAGTTCGTGTTTTTCTGTTAGAGAATTTTTCTTTTTTAATTAATACTCACCTTTTCTATATTCCCTTAATTTTTTTACTAGTATTTCTTTTGTTTAAAAGCTCCTCTAAATTTAAAAGTATACTCTATAATTCTCATTTATGGATGCTCGCTTTTTTTATTTTTTCCTACCAAGCTTTCGCTAATTATTTTTATTTAATTACTTCTGGTATTTTAATAAGTTTAGCTTTCAGTGAAGATGACTAAAAAAACAAGGTTTTTCTTATTATTTTTGTTAATAAACATAATCCAACTTTTTATTTTTTTTCCCCAACTTTCCCCCCGAAACAATCAAATTATTTTCACTCCAGATTTTGGACAATCTGATATTTATCACCTGAATATATCCTCAAAAAAAATTCTTTCTGAAAATTTGAAAAATTACAAATTTCCTTTATGGACTAACAAAATAGGAAACGGCGTTCCAATATTTGCAGAAGGACAAATTGGAACTTTTAATATTTTTAATTTGTTAATATTTTATTTTTTTAGTTTACCCACAGCTTTCAGTTTCTTGTATTTAGCAATTTTTCTGTTTAATTCTATTGGAACTTATTTATTGGGAAAATCTTTAAATTTTTCTTTTCTGCAAAGAATTTTTTTAACAACTACTTATACTTTTTCCGGTTTCATAATAGTTCAAATGACACATACAAATTTACTCTTAGCACTTTCTTATTTGCCTTGGTTATTATTTTTTATTCTTGAATATTTAAAAACTGAAAAACCAGAATTTTTAATTATCTTTTCTATTTTTCTTTCACAACAAATTTTTGCTGGTCATTTACAAACAACCTTTATTACTTTATTTTTTATTTTTAGTTTTATATTTTTCAAGTTGTTTTTGGAAAAGAAACTTAGATTCAAACCAATAATTTTTATTATTAGCGCTGTAATTGTTGGTATTATTGCCTCCTCAATACAAATTCTACCTACATTGGAGTTAAAAAATGTTGATTATTTGAGAAAGAATCTAACTTTTGAAGATATTACAAAATTTAGATTCTTGTATTCAGATTTAAAGAATTTCTTTAATCCATATTTAAGCGGGAATCCCAGAAATGGAAAATATACATATTTAATTTCAGAAGAAAATGATTTTCATTTTTTTTGGGAAAATACAGGATATGTAGGTCTCACTGCACTTATCTTGTTTATTTATTTTTTAATTAATTTAATAAAAATTAAAAATAAGAGAAAAAGGGATTTGTCTATTCTTGCATTTATTTTCCCCTTTTTAATTAGTTTTTTACTTCTTTTTGGGAAAGCTTCTCCTCTTTATTTTATTTTCACAATCTTTCCTTTTAATCTTTTTAGAGTTCCGTCACGATTTTTAATGCTTGTTTCATTAATAATAATTATATTTGCTACTTATAGCCTTAAATCAATTTCCCAAAAGGTACAAAATAATTACCTAAAGAAAATATTGATAATTACATTAATTTCAATTTCTTTTTTTGATCTTTATTTAAATTTTTCAGACTACCATTTATTTATTAATAAAGAAGATTTATTTTCTCTCCCTAAAAGCAAAACAACCATTAAAGATGCCAAGATATATACATATCGCAACGCTCATTTTGGACATTGGAACTATTATTTGACAAATCTAGGTTGGCAAAACGCAGAACCGTATTTATATTTTAGAAACTACTTACTCTCCAATTCCAATCTAATGTTTGATACAAAATCACTTAATACAAACATGGAAATGTTACCATCACGTTTAGTTTGGAACCTAAAATTAATTGACGAAGGTATCTTAGGAAAAAAAAATTATGAATTGGCATCAACTCCATTTGTAGATAATTTTCTTGATATTTATTCTATAACTCATTTTATTACAAGCCAAAAAATGACAAATACAGATTTAGAATTACAAGAGGTTATTAGAGAAAGGAACCTTCCACCTATTTATATTTACCAAAATAAAAATGTTTTACCTGAGTTCAGGATCATTGACAATGCTATATACACAGAAACTATTAAAAATCTTATTATAAAAGTAAATAATAAAGAGTTTGATCCATCCAAAACAACTACACTTGAGAAAAAAGAGTTAATAAACGAAGTATCTAATAAAAAAGTCTTAGAAGCTAAATATGAAATTCTGGAAAAAAAAGATAAATACATAAAGATGAAAACAAAGTCCAACAAAAAGGCCTTTCTTATCTACAATAATTCTTTTTATCCTAATTGGAAAGCATTTATCAATGGAGAAGAAACAGAAATTTATCCTGCAAATATAAATCAAAAAATGATTATTCTTCCAAAGGGTGAAAAGATTGTTGAATTTAAGTACTTACCTCAGTCCTTTTATAAGGGAACTAAAATTACTCTTATAACTCATCTAGTTTTAATTCTGACTCTGATTCTTTTTGTAAACAAGAATCTAAAAACTCCTCAGCTCTTTGCTCATCTTCATAACAATTAATATAAACTTGTCTTAAATAAGCATCAGGAAAAGGATTATCTGGTATTTCTTCTTTAAGTGATAAAAATATTTGTTCTGCTTTTTGACATTCTTTCTCTTCTAAATAAATCCTTCCATATAATAGTTTAAGCTGTGCATTTTCATATTGATAGTCATTTTTTACTTTATCTAAATATTTTTGAGCTTCTTGATATTTTCCTTTTTCAACTAAGTATTCTGCTAAATCTAAACCACTTCTAAGATAAAACTGATGATAAACAGTTAAAAAAAGATGCTTATAACTAGATAAGCTTCCCTCCAAAGGATTATTAAAAGATTGCCAAAGCTTTTCATTTTTATTTATCACCTCTTCTACAGAAGGAATATCCTCTTCTTTATAATAGCGATATGTTAAACCTACTGGAATCAATTCAAAACCATCTAACTTAGATTCTGGCTGCGTGTAAATGGGAACTTTATCATAGTTATCTTTTACAAAATCACTCCAATAATACTTATCCTTATTTTCCGGATTAATTTCTAAATAGGAAAAACTTTTTTTTAAGTAATTCTGATAAGATTTAAAATCTAATTGACTAGATATGAAAGTTATTTTATTTCTTTTAAATCCTTCTGAAAAATGTAAATAAGCTACTGTAAAAAAACTCACATCTCCTTGACCAAGATATATCCCTTTTTCTTTTACTGATTTTAAAGTATCACGCGCATATTTCTCTGCTGTAAAATCATTTTGCAATGTACTAATCCGTTGATAATTCTTATAAAAATGAATTAAAGGCATAAAAATAATTAAAAATATAAAAATAACATTAGATATTATTTTAGGGGAAGTCAATTTTTTACTCTTTTTAACTGTTTTAAAAGTCCATTCTAAAGAAAATCCAATGAGGATAACAGCAAAGATATAAGGAGCAAGCAAAAATCTCTCAAAGGTTGCAACATTAAAATCATTATCCAAGGGAAATGATGCGTAGACAATCAAAATAATAAAGGATATAAATGCAATAATCGAATATACATGAAAAATATCCTTTTTTCTTTTTAATTTACCTCCCTTTTTGAGTGTTTTTTTTATGATTAAATAAATACTAAGCAAAATAAAAAAAGCACCTAAAAAAGAAAAATCTTCCCAAATAAATTGCAAAGTTGCTAATAAAGACAATAATCTACCAATAATCGTATTGTTGATTCCGGGATTTGCCCAAAAAGTACCATAGTTTCTTCTTAAAAAGACATTTAGGAATTTTTTGAAAGTACTTGGATCTCCGTAATTAATTGCGGGATCAAAGCTAACTGAAATTGGTAAATATAAATAGGGAAGTAGACCAACACTTAAAAATACAAAATGTTTAATTTTTATTTTTTTAAATAATTCGTATCTCCTAAAAACATAAAAAAAAGCCGGAACCAAAAAGATAAATGTGTGATGATGACTTATGGATAATCCAATAATTAGAAAAAAATAATTAAACAAACACTTCTTTTTTTTAATTGCCACCAAGAACAAGAGATAAGTTGATAAGATTATAAATAAGTTATTTAAAGCAAATACTTCAACCACTTCTGAGTACAACCAAATTGGATAAAGGAAAGCATAAAAAACACTGGATAATAAAGCAACCTTCTTGGAGATAAATAAATTCAAAAGTTTATAAAGGATTACAACAGAAAAAACCGCGGGAATTGTAGACAAAAACCCGATCCGGTATGCAGTGGTTGAAAAGGAAAAAAAGTTGCTCAATATAGCTGCAAAAAAGGTATATAAGGGGTAACTAGGAGGATGTGGAATTCCCCAGACCGATGCTGCTGCTGCAAAATCACCCGAATCGCCACCATAAATGGTTTTCAACTGCAGTAAAAAATAAATAGATGCAGAAAGAATAAAGAGCCCAAAAGACTCTTTATTCCTCTTAACGAAATCTTTTACACGCTTAACCATAATTTATAAACTTGATTAACTTTACCTAATACACCAATAACAAGAATCAACAGTTGGGCCACACCCAGTTTCATCTTCTCCTGCATCAGTGTATTGTGTGTTATTATCTCCTCTGAATGCTTTAGATTGAGGTGAAAAACATACAGTTAGATCATCACATGCAACTCCACCACAACTAGTTGAGGTCACATAAACACGGTCCAAACCGGATGCATCCAAAAATGCTTCTTTTAACTCTCCCATATCATATATCATGGAAACATAAGTATTCATATCTCCAGTTGCTAAATCCTGAGCTGTTTGTGGTTCACCTTCCCAAGGAAACTCGTTATTAATAGCATAATATCTCAATGCAGCGTTATAAAACTCTTCTACCATGTTCCTTGTTGATGTGTCTCTACCTTTTTTCAACTGTTCAAAGGGATCAATCGTTGCCAAAAGTCCTACAGCTAAAACTCCCAATAGCGCGATAACAATCAAAAGTTCGATTAAAGTAAAACCTTTTTTGTTCATTTTCACCTCCTTTTTGTATTAAAATGAGCTTGTCAATTGATAAATCGGTGTTATTATTGATATTACCAAAAATCCCACCCCGATACCTAATACTACCATCATAAGAGGTTCCATTGCGCTTGTCAATCCTTTTACAGCCGTCTCTGTTTCCATTTCAAAATGGTAGGAAACTTTTTTTAGAACTTCTCCCAGTTTTCCGGTTTCCTCACCTACAGAAACCATTTGCACAAATAGGGGAGGATAGATCAAATAACTACTAAAAGAAGATGCTAAAGGCACACCTTTTTCCAGTCTCTCTGCAACTTCCTTTATGGATTTTTCAAATAAATAGTTGTTAGAAGTTTCTGCAACAATTTCTAAAACATCAATAATGGGAACTCCTGCTTCAACAAGCATTGACATTGTTTGGGAAAGCTGGGTTAATATTGATTTTTTAATAACATTTCCAACAATTGGTATTTCTAAAAGCCATTTGTCAATAAAAGCCCTGCCTTCCTCAGTTTTCTTCCATCTGCTGAAAAAGAAAATTAGCCCTCCGACCATAAGAATAAAAAGATACCAGAACTTGCTCATAAAAGTCGATACACCAATCAAAATACGGGTAGGCAAGGGCAAGCTCACCCCAAAGTCTTCATACATACTTGTCAGCTTGGGAACTACAAAAACCATCATGATAAAAGCAACAGCTATCATACCGATAATAACAATAGAAGGATAGATCAAGGCACCCTTAACCTTTCCTTTGAATTCCTCTTTCTTTTCCAGGTTGTCTGCCAAGCGGATTAAAACTTCATCCAATTTTCCGGATTTTTCACCACTTCTTACTAACGCAAGATAAGTCTTAGAAAAAATGTCCTGGTGATTTTTTAAGGCTTCGTAAAAAGAACTACCTGCTTCAATTTCTTCAGTAACTTTTTCCAAAACTGCTGAAAGCTGTGGTTTAGCATCTCTTTTAAGTATGTTTAAGGCATCTGTTAATGTTAGTCCCGTCCTAATCATTACACCCAATTGCCGTGTAAATACAGTTACATCTTTACTAGTAACTTTGTTTAGAAAATTTATGTTTCCAAATAAGTTAAATCCCTTTTTTTCCTTTAAAGCAACAACAATATAGTCCCTATCACGCAAAATTTTTGCTGCGTGTTTTTCATTTGTAGTTTCAAT
>CAZXCF010000034.1:0-6201 GCA_964638995.1 Candidatus Woesearchaeota archaeon
TAACAACAAAAAAAGAGCAAGAAAAAAAGCAAAAAAAGAATAATTTGATCGTAGGTTCAATTTTAATAGTTGTTTTATTGTTAAGCACATTTGGAATTATGATAAATTCTCTTGGAAAAAATGAAGATAGGGTAAAATATAAAGGGTATGATCTTATATATGAAGGAGGATTTTGGAAAATTGATTTTGGAAAAATAATTTTTAGTTTTTCATATTCTCCAGAAGAAACAACGATTGATTCTCCGATAGAAGTGAATAATTTTGCCAGTTATTTGGATAAACCTCTTTATGTACAAAGTAATAATTACGGGGCAAAAGCTGAGATATATAGAAATTTTGGACAGATATCTTCGAGAATCCAAGACGCTTGTTTAAATGAGACTAAATGTGCTGGAGATGTTCCAATAAAAACATGTAATGACAATTTTATAATAATTCAGTCAAACGAATCTACAGAAATAACTCAAAAACAAGGGTGCGTATTCATAAGGGGGCCTGAAAAAGAAATAATAAAAATTACAGATGAATTTTTGTATAATATAATTGGAGTAAAATGAAAGACGATATAGAACCTAGAAAAATAGAATCCGTGGAAGGGGGAGACAAAGAGATTTATGTAAATGAAGATCCAAAAAAACCCGTTAAAAATGATAAAAAAACCACAAAAAAATTAATTAAAACAGAAAATAAACAATTAAGAAATATTCTAATAGGATTAGGAATAATAATTATTTTATTCGTTGCAGGGTATTTTTATATTGATTCTATAAGAAATATTGAATACGAAGGAGTAAAATTTACTACAATTAAAGAGGAAGGTTTTGGGGAAGAGGGCTATTTAATTTTGTATAATGCAAAAATCCCTTTTTATAATGAAGATGGAGAACATTACCGAAACCATAATGTTTATTTAAGAAATAACCCAAACGATTTAAAAAAAATAGAATTTGAGGGAGAATTAATTATTAAAGAAAATATGGTAATAAATTCGGAGGAGGAATTTAAGTGTGAAGGATATGGAAATCTTGCAGTTGCTAATCTTGCAGACATATATAATGTTATTGGGACAAAGGTTATAAAAGATGAAAGTGCAACATGTGACGAACAAGGAAGATATATGTATCTTAATTTAAAAAGAGGGAATGAAAATAGAATCGAAAAATATGGGCCTGTCTGCTATAACATTATAATAAAAGATTGTGAAGTCCTTAAATCTACAGAAAGGTTTATGATAGAAACTCTTGCTAAAATTACTTCTTAAATTTTTTAATTAAAAATCTCACATCTGAATAAAAAGGGACTTCCTTAATTTTAAAAATTTTAACTTCTAAAAACCATATCAAAACAACAAAAAGAGTAGTTCCTAAATACCAAAATATCTTGTGAGTGATATCAAAATAAATTGAATCTGAAAGGTACATCGACCCTAAAATAAAGATTCGAATTATGTTTAGGATTAATAAAAAAGTGAAAGAAAAAAGAATCATTTTCAGCCTTTTTTTAAAATTAATTTTCGGAACAGATACATTCAAAATAAATAATAAATAATACGCAGAGCCTGCAACACACGCTCCAATTATTTCTATAAAATAATTTCCGGTAAAATAAAAAGTATTATTCAGTAACAAAACATTTTCAAAAAAAAGATTGAATAAAAATAAAAGAGGATAAATCGTAAGAGGAGTAAATATAAAATAAAACAAAAAAAGATTAGGCAAAGCAACTAAAATTATCAAGAAATATCTAAAAAAAATGTTTTTTACTCTATCCATAAGAAAAAAAAGAAATAGTTATTTAAATAGTTTAATATTTAAAAAATTATGAAAAAGAGGGTTTATTGGATTGTAGGATTTATTTTTTTGGCAATAATTTCGTTTATTTTTGACTCCGAAATTGTGAGATTTTTTTCTAGTTTAAGAAATGTTTATCTTAATGATTTGTTTTTTGGAGTTACCTTTATTAGTTCAGGGATAATAATTTTCTTTTTACTTACTTCATTATTCTTATGGAAAGAGCATAAAAGAAGATGGGTTTTTCCCTTGTGGTTAACTCTTTTCATTTCTGTAGTTGTTAGTTTTATTATAAAGTTTTTGATAAAAAGATTAAGGCCCTTTCAACAAGGCATTGTTTCTACTCCAGAAATTATACTTAATACGGGGTATTCTGTTTGGAATTTTTCTTTGCCCTCTTTTCATGCTATGCTTGGCTTTTGTGCTATTCCTCTTTTATCTAAAGAATTCAGGAAAACAAAAATAATCTGGATTTTCTTTGCTTGTTTAATTGGCCTGTCTAGAGTTTATTTTGGAATTCACTTTTTAAGTGATGTAATTATCGGAGGGGTTTTAGGATATCTAATAGGAATATTTATTATTAAATTAGAAATAAAAAAGAAATTTGGAGAGAAAATTTATAGAAAAATAAAAAAATAATTATTCTTTCTTTGAAGCTTTAACAATCAATACAATAACAATTGCGATTGCAACAGCAGTGATTAAAGCTATCAATATTGCTACTGCGCTATCTCCGCCTGAAAGTCCTAATCCGCTTCTTGGTTCAACTGTAACTTGAACAGGTTGAGATGAAACTAATCTACCGTCCGAATATGTTTCAATATCGAATGATTGTTCTCCTGCAGCTTCCTTTTTAACTTCTAAAGAAATTAAAAGATCTTCTGATTCTCCTGATTCAAGAGTGTAAGTATTATTCATCTTCACATCTGAAGCCCATTCAGAATATCCTGTAACTCCTACAGTATAAGTAGAGTTTTCAACTCCTGTGTTTTGAAGAGTAGTTCTTATAACAAGAGTGTCTCCAGCTTTTCCGCCTTCTTCTAAACTAGCACTTACACTTGCTTTAGGCAAGATACAATTTCCTTCAACTTTAAGAGGAAGTGTGAATGATTCATCTGAAAGTTCATCGTACTCATTATCATCTTCATCATATTCATAAGCTGTAGTTAATCTTAGAGTGTATGTTTCTTCGTCCATTTCTGAAGGAACATCAAAAGTGAATGAAACTTGAGTCATTTCTCCAGCATCTAAGTCTCCAATAACTGTTTTATTTTTGTTAATTCCTAATTCTTTATTGTAAAGAGTAACTAAAATTTGGTCTTCGAAATCTGTGTCTCCAATGTTCCAAACGTCTGCAGTAAATGTAACTTCTTGTTCACATGAAGCAGTCATTGAAGGTAAATTTTCAGTGTCAATGATAACCATCTTTTCTTTATCTGATTCTTTTTCAACGTCGATATTTGCGTAGTAAACTGATCCGTATTCCTTTAAATCGCTTGAATGTCCAATACAGTATGTTTCGTCTTCTCCTTCAGGATAAGCTCTAAGTAATAATGTATAATCTCCATCTTTTATTTCTTCTGGAGCAACTCTAAATTTGAAAATGTGTTTTGCATCGTCTCCTTCATCTACATCTCCGAATTCAAATTCATTTTCATCTTCACTTGTCCAAAGCATGTCTTCTGCAACATCATCTCCATCTGAATCTAATAATTGTAATTCAAATACAACATCTTCTAGATCAATATCTTCACCTTCAGAATCTTCTCCAAGATCATTTTCAAATTCAACTTCAATTTCGATTATGTCTAAAGGAGCCCATGTTTCATCATCTTCTCCAACTGTATTTTCAATATCTACACTAAAATCTAAATCACTAGAATTTGATCCAGTAGGACAGGCAGAATAAGCCGGGTCTTCAACTGTTATTGTAACAGGGATAGTTATATTATCAACATCTCCTCCTGCAGCAGTATAATTAACTAACAAGTCTGCACTAATTTCTCCTGTATAATCGGCAGGAATATTAGAAAGTTTTGCTGAGAATGATTCGTTTGTATTTTCATAAACAGTTTTTGTTGCAATTGAACCCCAAGAACCTTTTGTTGGTGAACTTTCCCAATTATTTATTGTATAGTTAGTAGCGCCAGGTGCTTCAGAAGTCAAATTAAAACTAAAACTAACACTTGAAGTTTTTCCTGCTTCAATTGTTTTAGATAATGAAGAAGGATTAGCTGTTAAAGTAGCACTAGCAAAGGCTAGGCATAAAAATAATGCAAAAACGCTTGCGATTGTTAATGTAAGGTTTTTTGTTTTCATTTTGATGTAATTTCGTAATTACTACACTTTATAAATCTTTCTATTCTTTAACGTATGTTTTAAAATGACAACATTTCAAGAATACTTCATTTTAATAGGCTTTTATCATCGATAAAAACAAAATAATTATTTAGAAAGGTTGTTTAATTCTTCTTTATCTCTTTCCATTCTTTCTCTGATTTCTTTCATTCTTTGTTGTTTTTTAAGAGTATTAATTTCGCTTTGTGCTTTTTTTATTCTTTCTTCTGCATCTTGTATTAAATTGCCTACGCTCGAATCTTTTTTTTCTGGAGTGTCCGATTTTTGTTGAACCTCGGATTTGTCCATTTTTTTTATCTTAATTTTGGGTGTTTTTTCATAATCATATCTCTTGAACCAAAAATAAATTATAATAAGTAGGATTATTACTCCTGCTATATAGTATAGGGTATTAGAAGAATTTTTATTGTCTGAACTGTTTTCAGAGACTGCGTTTCCAGTAATGCTTGTAGAAGAATTTGTTTGATTTGTAGAATTTGTAGCATTGGTTGAAACTGTTGAGTTTGTTGAGTTTGTAGATGTTGAATTTTCAATTGAATTATTTGAAGAATTTGTTTCTGAGGTTTCGTTTGGAGTTTCAAATAAAGTATATCCTTCAATAGGTATTTCGATATAAATATCTTGTCCTGCAGAATAAGTAGTATTTAATCTTTCATTATAAATTTTATCTCCAAGTCTTTTTACAATAATATTTATGTCGAATTCAGAGTGGCTTGATTCGTGAGTGAAAAGCGCGTCACCATATGCATTTGTTTCATTACGATATACTCTATAAGCATAAAACTTTTCTGACGCGGGATTTATTACACTTAAATGTACTTCAGAAAATGGAACTGTCTTAACTTTAATTTCTGTTTCAGTAGCTACAACTAAAGGCAAAAGTAGCATGCAAAAAACAAAAAGTATTGCGATTTTTTTCATTTTATTAATTCTTTTCTAATATAATTAAAAACCTGTTTATAAAATTTATGTTCAAAAAGTTTATATATCTCAGAATATAAGTTTTAACATGGTTTTAAAATCAAAAGAGAATAATGTGGGAGCGTGGTCTTTTTTAGTTGGAGTAATTCTTGCTGTTATTGTAGGGGTATTTACTACCTTAATTCCTGTTCCGTCTTTATCTGAATATAGCCCTCAAATTTATGGGTTGTTGATTTTATTGGGAATTGTAGTTGGTTCTTTTATCAATGTTTCTGGAAAAGAAAGTCAAACCTTTTTAATTTCTGGAACAGTTTTAGTTATTGTAAGTAAATTTGGAATGGATAGTGTTCAGGGTTCTTTAATTGGGATAGGGATCGGTGATGCTATTTCTTCTGTTTTCGGAGCATTACTTGCTTTATTTGTGCCTGCAACAATAATTGTAGCATTAAAATCTGTTTTTTCTGTTGCAAAAATTTAAAACTAATTTATATCTAAAATATTCCAAATTTTTGAATCAAATATATCAGCCCTAGAATTGAATAATTCATTCAAGAACGTCAAGGTTTATTATTTTTGAACTATCCATATCTAATCTGGGGCAAGCAGTGTTTATCCAGGAATCAATTTCAAAATTCTCAAATTCGGAAGTGTTTAAATCGTTTGTAACAAAATAGTATTTCTTTTTATTTTTCAATTCTAAATCTAAAGCTCTTTTTAATCTATTTTGACCGGGTTTTGTAGTTATAAGAATTCCTACTTTTTTTGAATTGAGATAATTAAGAAAAGCTCCTTTCTTTTTTTTCTTGAAATTAATTATTTCTTTCTTAGAAATTTTAGATAATTTATTTTCTTCTAATACGAAAACAGGTTTATTTGTTTCGAGAGCAAGATTAGTTGCATGAAATTTTCCTGAGCCTATAAGCAATATTGCATCGGTATTTTTTGGAACCTTAAATTTAGAGCATCCTAAAATTTGTAAAGGGTTTGAAAGATTTAAAATTTTAGAAATTTTTTCTGCAAGAGATTTAAATTGAATAGAATAAACCAAAAATATTTTTGGCGGAAGTTCTTTGGAAATTTCTCTTATTTTCTTTTCGGATAAACTGTATTTTGAAAAAGAGGGAATAAATAT
>CAZXCF010000035.1:0-6081 GCA_964638995.1 Candidatus Woesearchaeota archaeon
ATTTTTCAATTTCTTTGCTCAAATGTTTGTAAAATTTCAATAATTTACTGCCTGCAATATCCCCCTCTTGTTTTTCAGTTTTAATTTCTAATAAAATAAATTCATTCTTTTTTTTCAATGCATCTTTTTTTACTTTTTTCAAATCAATTTTTTTAATCTTAAATTTTTCGATTGAAGGATTCTTCAAAAATTCTTTACACCTTTTTTTGAATTCATTAAATGTTTCTTCGGATAAAGCTGCCAGAACATTTCTTTGTTTGAATGTTGGATCGACTAAGATTATTGGTGATTCAAGTTTAGAACTATTCATATCAAATAAAACATCATTTTTTTTCTTATACATTTTCTCAATGTCGATTATTATCTTTCCTTTTTTATATTTAGAAATATCTTTAATGAATTTCAAAAAACTTCCATAATGATAAACTAATAATTCTAAAGCATAACCCGAGAATCCAGAAATATAAGATTCGGCTCCATAAGTTCTAGACGCATAACAAAATGCTTTTGCAAGTTTAATTTCTTCTCGAATTTTTTTATTTATTTTTTTATTTATATATTTTACATGTGAATAAGACAAATCAGTAATATTGTCTGATTTTTTTGGATCTTTTACTTTTATAACAGGAACAATTTCAATAAAAAAATCATTTGAAAATTTTATCCTAAAGTAATCTCTTGAACCATGAATTGTAGAAACTTTTTGGATTCCTTTCAAAATTTTTTTAGCCAATTTTGAGATGTTTTCTTTTTTATGTTTTTTATCGAACCTAACAAATAAATCAGAATCATAAACATCTTTTTTAATTACTGTTCCTTTTGCAAAACTTCCTCCCTCAAAAACTTCTGCCTCTATTTTTTGTTTTTTGATATTTTTTTCTAAAATTAATTTTGTTTTTTTAACTTGTTTTTCAATAAATTCTAAATCTTTTTTTGAAGGTTCTATTTTTTTAAGAACTTCTTTCAAAATTTTTTGAATTTTTTTTGTCATAAAATAAAGAAATAATTTTGGTTTTTATAATTATTCTTTGGGTTTTTCTATATCGTCTTTTTTTAAACTTCCTTTTAGTGTAGCAGCAAGATCTACCACATATTTTCCTTCATCCATTTTATAAATTAGTGGCCTTTTTTTATTGAATAAATTCACAACATCAATTTCAAACTTTCCCTCTCCCACAGATCTTACTGATTCCAAGTCAAGGATAACAGGAGCATCATCATCGGTAATCCCTGCTATTTCTCTAACGTCTTGTTCAATAGAATCTTTTTCATTCTCAGAAATTTTTAATACAGCTTCTTTTTTCTCCTTTATCTTTTCTAATTGCTCATCTCTAACATAAAAGAAGAATCTTCCTCCACAATTTTCACATCCTTCTATTAATTCTCTACTCCCTATCGGAATTATTCTAGAACATCTTACGCATTGGTGTGCCATAAAAACTAAAAAATTTTGAACTATATAAAATTATTTGTTAAGTAAAAGTTCAATCTTTTTCGGATTTCTTTTTATTTCTTTTACAACAGAAGCAGGCCCAATTATTGTAATTGCTCCAAGGTCACCTTTAGATAAAATATTTACCAGCCCAGCTCTAAATCTGTTCCAAAATGTTTTTCCCTGATTTTTTTCACTTATAACTGCTAATTCAATCCCTTTAAATCCCCTAACATGTCCGGCCATAGCAATAGTATCTCCAATTAATCTTGTTTCCTCGCTGTTGTTTAATCTTCCTTGCAAAATAAGAATGTTATTACCTAAAACAATATTTAGAATTTTTTTTATTCTTTCGTCACTATCCAAATCACGGATTTCTGAATAGGGTAAAAACTGAATGGAAAATCCTTTTATTTTTTTCACCTTCTTTTTTGCCATTTTATTGTCTTTTATAATATATATTGGATTATATACTTTTTAAACTTTAAAGTTATAATTTTTTTGAAAGTTTAATTAATGATTCATAAAATTCTTCTAAATTTTTTCCATATTTTGCACTCATTCCAACAACCTCATATTCTGGAAATGCCGCCTCAACTTTTTTAATGTCCGATTTTCTTAAATCTATTTTATTTGCAACAACTAAAACAGGAATCTTTCTTGCAACTAAATTTCCAATAATTGTAATATTAACTTGATTATAGGGGTTTTCAGTAGAATCTAAAACAACAACAACCATGTCCATATCATCTAACCATTTAATAGATTCAACAATTCCTTGTGTAGCAGTTTTAGCACGACTTTTTGCATCCTTTTTTTTCATCTTATATTTTAAAAAATCTTCATAATCAATTTTTGTTGCAATACCTGGAGTATCCACCATTTTAAACATTAATTTTCTTCCTTTGTATTCAATTTCTACTTTTTCTTTAAACTGAACTTTTCTTGTTTCATGAGGAATTTTACTTACAGAACCAATTTCTTCTCCGGTGAAATCTTTACATATTCTATTTGCTAAAGAAGTCTTACCTGCATTTGGAGGACCATAAAAACCTAATTTAATTTCCCCTTTACTCTTAAATAATTTGCCAATTACCTTCCTAAAAAAATTTTTCATAATTTTTATCACCATGATATATTTTTGTTAAAAGGGTTTATTAAGGTTTGTGTATTCTATTAATATAATTCGATTATTTATCTACGAGGCCCCATTTTTCGTATTGGAGGTCTTCTATTTTCAAGTTGTTTTTGTTTTTCAGAACTAGAAAACCCTGGCAATCCCGTCCTCTTTCCCGCATATTTTCGCATAACATAATTAACTTGTTCACCACTCCATCCAGCTTTCTTTAAATTTTTTCTTATGTTTTCATCATCCATTCCTCTTTGTTTTGAAGAATGCAAATAAGTAACCATATTATACAAATCATTTTTATCTTTAAATAAATAATTTTCATATTTTTTATCATACCACTTTTTCATTAAAAAATAAACAGCTATTCCAATCAATAAAATTCCTAAAAGAACTAATGCATAAAGTCCCCAGTTAAATTTTTTACCTGCTTTTTGAACATCATCAGGAATTTCCTCCATACTTAAAGAACTTAAAGAAGGAGAAACAAAGACGGGTAGATTTTCAAATTCAATTTCTTCGGTAATATAAAATTCTAAGGAATTACTTGAACCCAATTCTAAATTATAATATCCTTCTACTTTATTCAAAGAACCATTGTTATAAAATTCTAATCCTTGCATATCTTTAATAAATAAATATCCTGTATCTCCTGAACCTATTTCCTCTGAATTTATTTTATAATAATTAAGAATTGTTTCTTCGCCAAAATCGTAATCTCCTACAATTTTTTTTCCTGAAATTTTTGTTTGATAATTGCTTCCATGCCATCCTAAAACAGCTTCTTTGTAAGAAGATGCATCATCATAATTTCCTCCTGCAACATTACTTATTACATCTAAATCAACATTAGAAGAATCAGGATAAAATGTAAGTGAATTATACTCTTTTGTTGTTTCAATTGAATTAGGAATTTCAATTTCTAAAAGTTCATTCAACAAATTTCCAAATTGAGACTCTGTTCCAGAATCTTCTATAGAAGAATAATTTGATTCAATTCCAGTAATTTTCAAATTTTTTTCACTTGTTTCTAATTCCTTTTTTATTCCTTCTTGAATAAACGAATCATAAGTGGAAACATTGTCCAAAAAACCCTCTAGTTTTTCTTGTTTTTCAATAATTAATTCGGGAATAATTTCTTTTGCAGAACTAACAACAATATTAAATGTTTTTGAAGATCTTGCCCCGCTTGAATCAGTGATTGAAACAGTTACAGGGTAGGTTCCAGTGTTTTCAAAAGTATGTGTAACTTTATTTGTTGAAGTTTTTGTAGACGCTGTTCCTTCGAAATCCCATTCATACGTTGTAATTTCTTTATCTGTTTGAATACTAAATTCAGTTTCAAGTCCTGCAGCCGTTTTAACAGGATTTATGGATTTTATTGAAGCGCCTTTTTTAATTTCAATCTCTTTTCTAATAATTAATTCGCTACCGTATTTTAAAACATAATTGGGAGTTCCTTCTTCATCCAAAACAGAAAAATTAGCATTATCAAAATAGATCTTAGAGTAATTCATATCTAATTTCGCATTTTTTTCTTCTATATCATAAAATCTAGTTTCTTCTGTAGGAGGACCGGAAATCAAAGTGTATGAAAGATCTAAATTTTTTAATGTAATTGACTGAGACGCTCCAGAAATAAATTTCACAGGTACAATACAATCATGTTCGCTACAATCTAAATCCCCATATTTATCTTCTAAATAATCTTGTATTTCTAATGAAAGAGGATAATAAGAATTTTCATCACTTTTTATTTCTAAATCTCCAAGAGCTGCGAATTTTTTAGGTTGCGCAAAAATGTCTAATGCGAAATTTATTTTTTCTGGAATCGAATAAGAAGAAGTATAAAAGCCACATTTATCTATACCTAAATAACCTCTTACTTTATATTCTCCCTCGCCACCTGTATCATAAACACATACATAATAAGGTTTTTTTTCTGTAACTAAATAATCCACTTCACAGGATAACTCTTTTCCTTGGTATGAAGGAGATTCTTCTAAAACACAACTTCCGTTTTCAACTTCTTGAAATAACCCTGTTTCATTAGAGTAAATTGCCATTGAAATATTTCTATATCCGGATTCTTTTTTTACCCAGGCGCCTAATCTAAATCCAGGTGATTCTGGAAGTTCGATCCTCTGACAATACATTCCTTCTAGTCCAAATTCCTTGCCCTCGGAGCTTTGTAACGCAGATTTATAACATCCGTCTAAATCCGAACCACAAAATTCGTTTGTTATTTTTGTATTTCCTGTTTCAACATTCCCATCCAATAGAAAATCTATTTTTAATTGATTATTACAAGAAGCTGTAGCACCGCTTTCAACATCAAAAGAAATCCCTGTTATAGAATTTATATCGTCATTCAATTTAAATCCAATCGTTTTATTTTTGTTTTCCTCTAAATTAAAAGATTTTGTGAGTTGCCCGCTTCCTTGAGCCGTATAATAATTATTGCAATTTTCAGGTTCACAAACATATTTTCCAGAGTGCCTTGAATCAGATTCTAATAAGTCAATTAGAGTAATTGAATTTTCAAAATTATCACTGAATTTTTTTGTTAATAATTCATTCGAAAAACTCATATTTGCCCAGCCAGTGATTTTTCCTCCTGTTACATAAGAATCTGAAAAAGATGGCTCACTTCCAAGTTCATAGCTTGCAAAAACTCCCACAATCAAAAATATTCCCAAAAACAGCACCCCTAAAATTTTGAATTTTGACATTTTCTCTTTTTACTTAGAATTATTACCAATTTATAAATATTGTCTATTCAACAATTTTACAAGAATTATTTATGCATAAACATCCAGAAGGCTTTTCTAAAACTGCATTTTCTCTAGCATATCTAAACATTAAAATTTTTGTTTTAAAAGATTCGTCTGTTTCTCTGTCAGCATCAGCGCAAACATATCCCTGCCCGGAAATGTAATTTACATTAAATACTTTACAATCATCTGCAACTTCGCATTCTGCTAAAATTTCTTTATCTGCTAAAAACCAAGAAACCGCAATTCCTCCTAACACAAGTAAAATAATAAGAAGGATTATCCCTGCCCAAGGCTTTTTCTTGGGTTTCTGAAAATTCGACGGAGTTTCATTCACCATTTTATTTTAATTAAAAACAATCTTTATTTATAAAAGTTATTACATCACAGAAATACTTATATATTATAAATTTCTTATTTTATCATGGAAAAAATAGAAAAAATTGCTTCAGAAATAAATCTTGAAAAGCCTTCTGATGAAAATGAAGTATATCAAGGGTTAGAACTTTTAGAAGAGAAATATTTTCAAGGTGGAACTTCAGTTAAATATTGGATGTAATTCTTATGGAAAACCATGTTTTTTCTTTTATTTTTATAGGAGATACTCATGGATTTATTGATGATTTCAAGAAACAAAAAGAAATAATTGAATCAATTGATCCAGAGTTTGTTTTATCTGAACAAATGCAAAATATTTCATTATTTTCAGAAAAGGACTATGATGAAATGAAAATTCCTCATGAAAT
>CAZXCF010000036.1:0-4119 GCA_964638995.1 Candidatus Woesearchaeota archaeon
AAAGTTCAAATCTTCAAATGGTTTTCAATATAGGCCGCTAATTAAATCAAAAATAGAATTAAATGGGAGGAAGCTTCCAATTATATTTAGTGTAGCCAAAAGAAATAATTTAAATTTTCCAATACTCATTGGAAAGGACATATTAAAAAGAAATTTTTTAATCGACGTTTCAAAATGAAAATAGGAATAATTAGTCTCGGAGGAAAAAGTGCAAGAGAAATTGCTAAATCTTGTGAAAAATATTTTGATGAAGTAAATTTGTTAAATATTAGAGATTTTGAAATACAGGTTAATGGGGGAGTTGATGTCATGTATAATCAAGAAAAATTAAATAAATATGATTGCATCTATATTAGGGGAAGTTATAAATATGCTTTAATTGCTAGATCGATTACTAGGGCATTAAATCGAGAAACATATATTCCTGTTAAGCCCCAAGCATATACTATTGGACACGATAAATTTATCACCCTTTTAGAACTTCAGAAAAATGGAATTTCCATTCCTAGAACACATTACGCATCTGGAACAAAGGTAGCAAAAAAAATACTAGAGAAAATTGAATTTCCGGTAATAATGAAGCTTTCAGAAGGGACACATGGAAAAGGGGTTATGATTGCAGATTCAAAAAAATCTGCCCAAACAATTCTAGATTTACTTGAAGATTTTCATAAACCTTACTTAATTCAAGAATTTGTTGATACAAAAGAAACTTCGGATATTAGAGTTATTGTTTCAAAAAATAAGGTTCTTGCTACTTATAAAAGAGTCGCTATTGAAGGAGAAATAAGAGCGAACATACATTCGGGAGCAAAAAGAGAAAAACATGAACTAACTGAAGAACAAAAAGAATTGGCAATTAAATCGGCAAATGTTATTGGGGCAGATTTTTGTGGAGTAGATATTCTTAATTCTGAAAAACCTTCAGTCATTGAAATAAATCTTAGCCCAAGTGTTACAGACTTATACGATGTTTGTAAATCAAATATTCCTGATTTAATTGCAAAAGAATTATATTTACAAACTAAATTGTTTAAGAAAAAAAAGAAAAAGAAAGAAAGAAAACTTTTAATAAGAAAAAAGAAATTTCAAGAATAATTTTTAAATATTAATCCTTTTCATATAAATAAATTCTGCCTTGTTTCTTTTTTATTGGCCATTTTGGAAGTCTCCACCAGTGAGAAATAATTTTTGTTTTTGGATAAAGTTCCCGTTTAAATTTTTTAGATAAATATTTGGAAATTGTTTTAAATTGAAAGATCACAATTTTGTTATATGGAAATAAATCAACTTTCCAAAAATTTTTCCAGTATATTTTTATTTGATTTTGAAAACCTGCTTTTTTTATTTTTCTTTTAGATAACCAAACCAAAAAGGGATTTAATTCATATCCGTGAATCTCGATTTTGGAATTTTTTGGAATTTTTTTAGCCAAAGCAATGCAAATCCTTCCATCTCCAGAACCAAGTTCTGCAATTTTATCACAGTTTTTTAGATTTGTAAAATCAACAATTGTATTTATTGCTCTTTTAGAGGAAGGTTCATACGGGGCCCCAAAGAAAAAAGGAATCAGATAAAAATAAGAGAGAATAACAAGTATCGGAATTAAAGCAATTATTAAAATTATTGGCCAATTCATAAAAAAGTATAATTATTTGATTATAAAAAATCTTCTAAATATAGAAAATCTTTTGGTTTCCTATTTTCAAACATCTCTTGATAAAGATTATACTGGATAAACCTATAATCTAATTTCGGAAGAGTGATCAAATTTTTTGCCCCGTAAAGTTTGCAGGAATCCTTCCATTCACAAATAGAATCCAATTGCTTATTGTATTTTTCCAGTAAATTAGAAGGCAAATTCTTTAATTTATTTTTTATTTCAAAAACCTGTTGTGGAATCTTTTTTTCCATTTTATTTTGTTAAAGAGGCATATAATTTTTCTGATGCATTTAAGATTTGAATCGTACTTGGATTTGAATAATCTTCAGGGGATATTCCGTGCATTAAAGCGTATTCACGATCATTCATCATTGCATACCATTCTTTTCTAAATTCAGTAGATAAAGATAATTTTTCATTTAATTTTTTTATTCTATCTTCAATTCCCATCCTTTTTGAAAGAATTGATTGTTTTTAAAAATTATTATGATATGAATAAACTTTTAAAAATACATATTTTTTATTACTAGTATGTATGATTTCAATTCAATTCAAAAAACTGCACAAAACATTTGGAAAAAGCACAAAAAAGAAATAGAAAAAGCAGTAAAAGATAACCCAAAAAAACCTTTATTTAGTTTCTTGGAGGGCCCTCCAACTGCAAATGCTCCTCCAGGATTGCATCATTTGGAAGCTAGAACATTCAAAGATATAATTTGCAAATACAAATACATGCAAGGATTTTCTGTTCCTAGAAAGGGAGGTTGGGATTGTCACGGATTACCTGTAGAAGTTCAAGTTGAAAAAAAATTAAATCTTTCGGACAAAAAAGCAATTATTGAATATGGAGTAGATAAATTTGTAAAACAATGCAGGGAAAGTGTATTCTCAAATATAGAAGATTGGAACAGATCAACAGAAGAACTAGGTTATTGGATTGACTTAAAAAATCCTTATGTTACATTAGAAAATGAATATGTTGAAAGTGTTTGGTGGAGTTTAAAAGAACTTTATAAAAAGAAATTATTGTATGAGGGGCATAAAGTTGTTCCTTATTGTCCTAGGTGCGGAACACCCCTTTCTAGTCATGAAGTAGCTCAAGGCTATAAAGAGACCAAAGATCAGTCAATCTATGTTGCATTCAAACTAATTGGTGGAGGATACATCTTAGCCTGGACAACAACCTCTTGGACTCTTCCAGGAAATGTTGCTTTAGCTGTTAATCCAAAAGTAGATTATGTCAAAATAAAACTTCCGGATGGAGATACAATTATTTTAGCAAAGGATAGATTAGAAGTAATCGATCTTGAATATGAAATCGTTGAAGAAATGAAAGGAAAGGATTTGGTAGGATTGGAGTATGAACCTTTATATGATATAAAAGAAACACAAAATGAAAATTCTCATAAAATAATCTCTGCTGATTTTGTTACTACAGAAGATGGTACAGGAGTCGTTCATACGGCTGGAATGTATGGCATAGATGATTATGAAGTTTGTAAAGAAAACGATCTTCCTTTAATCCATACAGTTGGAGAAGACGGAAAATTTTTAGATATTGTCCCCGAATTTTTAAGAGGAAAATTTGTAAAAGATTCTGATTTGGACATTATTAAAGATTTAAAGAAAAGACACCTGTTACTAAAAAAACAAAAAATAAAACATAACTATCCTCATTGTTGGAGGTGTGATTCCCCATTACTCTATTATGCAATTAATTCCTGGTATATTAAAGCGAGTGCAATTAGGAATAAATTAATCAAATTAAACAAAGAAATAAATTGGAATCCTAATCATATTAAAGAGGGGAGATTTGGAAATTGGTTGGAAGGGGCAAAAGATTGGGCATTGTCGAGATTTAAATTTTGGGGAACTCCTTTACCTGTTTGGAAGTGTGAATGTGGAAAGGAAAAAGTTATAGGAGGTATTGAAGAATTAAAAAAAGAAGCTTCTAAAAAAATAACTGGAAAAATTGATTTGCATAAACCTTGGATCGATAATATAAAATTAAAATGTGAGTGCGGGAAGAAAATGACAAGAGTTCTTGATGTAATTGATTGCTGGTATGACTCTGGAAGTGCGAGTTTTGCTCAATTCCATTATCCGTTTGAAAACAAAGAAAAGTTTGAGAGAAGATTTCCTTATGACTATATTGCAGAAGGAATTGATCAGACAAGAGGGTGGTTTTATACGCTACATGTTTTAGCTAGTGCATTATTTGATAAACCCGCTTACAAAAATGTGATTTGTATGGGGCATGTAGTTGATGAAAAAGGAGAGAAAATGTCGAAAAGCAAAGGGAATATAATTGTCCCTAAAGAAATAATCGGAAAAGCAGGGGTTGATGCAGTTAGATTGCAGTTTTGTACTGTTGATGTTGGAAACTCTAAAAGATTCTCGTTTGATTTAATGAAAGAACAAGTTTTAGGTTTTTTGAATGTTTTATACAATTGTAA
>CAZXCF010000036.1:4129-6030 GCA_964638995.1 Candidatus Woesearchaeota archaeon
AGGAGAAAAAACCTAAAAAAAATATTGAGGATAAATGGATTTTGTCTAGATTAAATTCTGCCATCGATAAAGTAGCCCAAGCATTAGACGAGTATAAATTAGATGAAGCTTTTAGGGAAATAATGGATTTTGTTGTAAAAGATTTTTCTAGAGGATACATAAAAATGACCAGGGATAGGGATGACACAAAAGAAATTTTAAAAGAAGTTTTAGAAAAAATTTCATTAATCTTAGCTCCTTTTGCACCTTACATTTCTGAATTTGTTTACTCTAATTTTTCAAAAGATTCTGTTCATCTCTCTGAATGGCCAAAAGCAGATAAGAAAAAAATTGATTTAGAACTAGAGGAGGAATTTGAAACAGCTTTTAAGATTATTGAAAATGGTTTGAGGGAAAGAGATAGAAATCAAATTGGATTAAAATGGCCGTTGCCTAAAGCTACTATCAAATATAATAAACCTTTAAAAAAAGAATTTTTTGGAATAATAAAAAGCGAATTAAACATCAAAGAAATAGAATATATTATCAAAAAAACTGAAGATGTCATTATTAAACTTAATACTAAACTAACTCCCGAACTTGAAGCAGAAGGGTATGCTCGAGAAATTTCTAGAAAAGTTCAAGCATTTAGAAAAAAACTTGGACTAAATAAAAATGACGAGATTGGATTGCAATTAATTGTCGACGATAAATTTAAGAATATTCTTAAAATGAAAGAGGGTTTTATTAAAGAAAGGACAAATTCAAGTAAGTTACTAATTGTTACAACTTCAAAGGAAAGATTTAAAAATAATATTGAATTTAAAATAAAAGATAAAAAGGGTGTGATAGGGATTAAAACTTTGTAACCATAACTACTGAGTGGTGATCCAAAAAATTCGCTCCTCGAATATAACAAACTTTAAAAAGAAAAAAAACGTAATAAACTCAACATAAAATGATAGTTAAAGATGAATTTTTAAGCAGACTGAGAAAAATTTTTGATTTAAACCTGTATGAAGTTAAAGTTTGGACCGCACTATTATCACGAGGGACTTCTACTGCTGGAGAATTAAGTAATATTTCTGATGTACCAAGATCAAGAACATATGATATTTTAGAGAGTTTAGAGAAAAAAGGTTTCATTCTTATGAAACTTGGAAAGCCAATTAAATTTGTTGCTTTAAAGCCTGAAGAAGTTGTTGAAAGAGTAAAGAAAAATCTAACAAAATATACCAAAGAAAGAACAAAAAGATTGGATGCTTTGAAGAGTGATGAAGTTCTTGAAGAATTGACTAGTTTGTTTACTAAAGGTATTAAGTTTGTAGAACCTTCTGATTTGTCTGGAAGTTTAAGGGGCAGACAAAATCTTTACAATCATCTAGATATGATGGTTAGAGATGCTGAAAAGACAATTACAATAATTACAACAGCCGAAGGAATAAACAGAAAGATGGAAGCATTAATGCCTAATTTTGAAAAATGTAAAAAACGTGGAGTTAAAATAAGAATTGCTGCACCTATTGATAAAAATAATATCAAAATTGCTAGGGAATTAAAAAAAGTCGCAGAAGTTAAAAATGTAAAAGATATTAAAGCTAGGTTTATAATCATCGATTCAACTCAATTAATGTTCATGCTTTTGGATGATGAAAAATTCCATCCTAACTATGATGTGGGTGTTTGGATCAATACAGAATTCTTTTCAAGTGCATTGGAGCAAATGTTTGAATTGGCCTGGAAAAATATGAAGGCTATTCGGTGATTTGCTACGATGAGAATCTTCCACTAAATTGGAAAATCTCAAATATTTATTAAAAAAGAGGATGAAAATGGCAAAGAAAAAAGTGGTGAAAAAGAAAACGAGTAAAAAGAAACCAATGAAAAAAAAGACTCGTGCTCAGAAAAAATCTAAAAAGAAA
>CAZXCF010000037.1:0-5709 GCA_964638995.1 Candidatus Woesearchaeota archaeon
ACATTTGGTTGTTTGCCAATCAAACGCAAGATTATCCATTATTAATCCATTTGAATCTCCAGTATCTGTCCATGTCATAGCTGACGTCGCTGTGTCATATGTATAACTAGATCCACAATAATATCTGGCAGTGAATCTAGGTGTCTGTTCAGGATTATAGGAGACTGAGAAGAAACAATGTCTGTTTGTTGCTGAAACCATACTTTCCACGGTAGTATATACTTCAGTAGAAGTGCTATCGTCTATAGTCATCTCCATTTGCCATTCTGTAGTTGATGATGGTTTTGCAACTATTTTGATACTGTTATTTCCAGAGGTATCAATTATCTCCAAAATTGTTTCATCTACACCCATAGTAAGAGTATTTGTTGATAGATGCATGCTACATGTAATACTCCACTCTTCTGCATTAAAATGGACTTTATCAAATTCAATATAATCGGAACCAGTTGGTTGCCATGCCGCTGCCCAAATAGCACCTTTATAGTAATCCTGTGAAAATGTTTCGTTCGGGTCAACTTCAAAATCAGTTGTTCTATATAAACCATTAGGTCCTGCTGATGTATATATCAATCCACCCAAATTATCAGATTGATCCGCATATTCGGTATCAATCTTATTTGGAACCCAATGTAATGCCATTGTGTTTTTTGTCCACCAATCATGCCCGCTTATCTCGATGGCATTTTGTGAGTCTTGCGATCCTTCTTCGATAGTTATTGCAGGATCTCTTTGAATATATTGAGGATGTGGATTAAATATATAGTTCTTTAGTGCATCTGATGGTTCATTCTTTAGTGTTAGAATACCTTGACTGTTAAAATTAGCAGTTGTAGTTTCTAAACTTCTATCTCTATCCATAAAACCACTTGTAACATCATCCGTATATATTTCTATATCTCCTAGATAAACTGGCCCAGTTTCGTCTGGATCAACTTGCACTTCATAGAATTGGTAATCACATACTAATCCTGGAAATGTCGCCTCGAATGAGCCACAATAAAACTTTGGCTCATTGAACATCTTAATATTATCAATCACGTAATTAACATTGGATGATAATTGATATGAACCAGTATTGTAATGCGCTATAATTCTTGAATACAAATCACCATCGCTTGAATAGGATGGAGTTTCATAGTTTTGCTCTAGATTTGCTTTAGCATAAACACCGTGATGCCATTCATATGCAGGAGTGACACATGATATAGCTGAGAGAGCAGAATCGTCTTCTGAAATCAATCCTGCAATATATCTTGGATCATAATGAGAAGCCAACGTAGTATAGTCATTCCAGGAGATCTCAACATGAATAAAGTTATCTCTCCAAGCGATATCTGAGTTTTGCACACCGATATTATAAATACCATCCGCTGCGGTTTGGGGAACGTCTTGACATCCATTGGTTGAATAAAAATTAATTTCGGATGAGTTGTTCGTTCTATTCGGTCTTTTATATGATCCACCCCAAATTCTGTTTGTTGAAAATCTGTCTGACCAGAGTCGAGTTACACAACATAATCGACTTGTTGCTGGATCAGTCGGAAAGAAGTCTGGAGAAGAATTTGACTTGTATGTCACACCACCCTGCATTGGTCCCGCCAACAGTGTATTGCGCCAGGTGACTCGATCACCAGTGTTATACTCAGTACTCCACTGAGATGAACAACCAGTAAAACCTGCACCCCAATAGCCTTGGTTGTGCCATGTTCCGTATCCATCTTGATATCCGCCGACATGAGGGTACATAAATAAATGGTTTGTGTACCATGATGGACCTACGGTTCTACCGCAAATTGAAATGTCAAATGATACAGTTCCTTTCACCTTCGAGAGAAAAGCTTCATTTCTTTCGAACCGATGACCGTAGTAGCTTGGAAGACCATACATACCAACTGATCCATATAACCCTTCAGTCCTCTCTGCATATAAGGAATTAGAAAACCCACTCCATGATCTGGGTTCGATTATCGCATTATCATATAGAGCATCTTCTGAATCGCAATTTGACCAAAAGCAACATGATCCGGCATCTTGCATATTTTCAAATCTTTGCTCATTATCATCGAACCATGGTTCATATCTGCATGGAGAATAGTCAAACCATGTTTTACCTGATATGTAGGTTGTGTTGTCTGATAACTTATATGTGCTACTTGGGAATGTTCCTCTCGGATATCGTGTTCCACCAGCAAGTGGAAGCCATCTATCAGCATCTCTTGATAATCTCATTCTAATTGGGAGAGAACCAGTGTAGTTCTTAAATCTTATTGATTTAATAGATGACGCTGTTGGTAACGCGATGATAAATCTGTCACCTGGTAGGAGTCTTGTATTATTAAATTGATCCTTAACCATCATTTGTATTTGGGTTACAGCAGTTGCATCGACAGGCTGCCCCCATTCTGGGTTACCTGTACTCATGTCATAATACTGAGATGATGGTTTCGGCCGCCCTTGGTATATCTTTACATCTCGAGATATATCATATAATTCACTCATACGAACCTCCTCTAAATTTGTATGCTATGTAGTATTGAATTTGCTGGTATCACTGTAAATTCAAGTGAAAATGGACCAGATACTGTTTGTATAAACGGTGAAATATCATCCGATTCCGTTGCGAAAAAGGTCTGATCCATTGGTTGGCTATATATCTGATATTTAATATCAGTCTGAAATTCGGGTGGGGTCGAAAAGAATTCCTGTAATATTGACGGAGACCATGTTGTTTGATAATTTGCTGACCCTATATAATCCTGATATGCAGAGTAGTCTGGATACACATAACACATTCCACCAGATTCATCATTCAGAAATTCGGCAACATCTATTGTTGTTTGTCCAGAAGAATAATACGCATCTGTAATTGTGAATTCTCCATTGTTGCTTGTAGTATCCTGAATAACTACAGAGCTTCCTGGGATGAACTGATCTGCAACATCACCCTCACTTGATTCTAACACAATGCTCGATGTGGCTGTTGTGTCGGTGTAGGTATAGTCAATTAGGAATGTCATTTATTCTCCATTAACCGAAGTCATTTGAAGGTACAGTATAATACGCCGATCCATCATAATACATGGCTATAATATCTATTGACCCATTACCAGAAGTAAATCCGATAGGTGTTTGATTGGCCCAACTCACATTCGCTGGCCAATTAGTAACTGTATATGGGCCTGATCCACTTTGAACTACCTTCAGTAATAGATTACACGGGCTTGGCGGGTCAGTAAATGTGACATCAGTAATACTTGCATCCATTGTTACCATCTGTCTATTACCATTATTCCAATCGATATTTATACTTGCGCCTGCTGCACTGAATGTACCATTATCATATTCCTGGAAATAGTTGGCTGTTCCAAATGAATGAATAGAAAATCCATCCAAATGAATATCTGTTGACGCAGTTGAATCAACTAATAAAACCTCACTCAGCCCCGAGGCTGACTCTGACATTAACTTCGTTATTGAACCAAACTCATTATCTTGAATTGTTTGAAGTTGGGTATGATCACCACTTGTATCCACAAGAATAACATGCTGACTTGACAGTGCTAACTGTCCAACTTGTAGAACATGAACAAGAACAGGATCAGGTATTTTCGCAATATCTAATTCCTGCCCAGAAGTCAGAGGTGCCATATAACCAACTCCACTGATGTCCCAGGGGGACGATCCGAGATTCTTAAGTTTTCGTATTCTCATATTGACAACTCCAATTTTCTTTTATATTTGTCCATAAGTTTACTTTATCTCTTTAAACTTTTTAATTATCGTGTATGTCATCACTATTGAAGTAATTAGAAGGATGACACTGACAATCAAATGTATAATTTCTACTAGTTGTGAGTGGAATTGTGTTTTATATACACATTTTGCAATGGTTGCTCCTACTAAAGAAAGAGTAACCATAGATATTATCCATGCATTTGCTATGAAAAAGACTCCATATGTTTTTTTGTGGCGAAAGTACTCCTCCCACATTTGGTACGTAATATATATCCATAGTGGTAATTGTGCGATGAGTATTACGCACATGAATTGACTCATTGTGTCTCCTTACTGAGTCTTTTCTTTATTGAACCACTCACTTGATTTTAGAAGAGACTCAATAGTTCCATTTTTCTTCTCTGCTCGTTCTACTGATTTACCTACAAATTTAGTTGCAAGATCGACTAGACGAAGACTACGAGCTTTCTTTTCAAAACCATTACCTTCTCCTAAAATATTGGTTTTTTCCGACGTTACATCTGACATCACGACGCCCCTTTCTGATCTAATGCTTTCTCAACAATCTTAGCAAATTTATCAGTGATATCTTCATATTGCTTGCCCAAAGATGTAATGGCAGAGGATAATTGAACCATACCATTTGCATCCTTGCCAGCAATATTTTCCATATCTTCAATCTTCTTCTCAATCTCTAGAATCTTATCACTAGAGGCCTTTGTTTTTTCATGAATACTTTGTAATAAGTCTTTGACTTCTGGAGGCTGATACCAAATCTTATTGCCTGCCGCATCGGTTTTTTGATGCATTTCTAATGTATCATTAACTGCGCGTTCAATATCATATATAACTGGTGAAAGCTGATCCATAATCGTCCTATATTTATCAATTATCTCGGTCTTATCTCGGTCTGATTTAGCGGCGAGTTCCGATATACATCGGCCTATCTGATCAATCTTCTTTTCAGAATCATCAAATCTCTTATGTACTGACTCAAGGTCAGATTTTAAACCAACTACGTGTTCGAGACATTTTCCAACACATTGAGTATGCAAGACATTATCTACTCTTTGTTTTAGATCATCAACATCACGTGTAGTGAATTGACATCTATTATCTCGAACGGCTTCAATACGAATCTCTTCAAGCTTATCGTCTACTCTTGTTTGAAATGCTGAGAGTCTTTCATTTATCTGAGAAGAGACAGACGATGCCAAACCATCAGCTAGTTTGTCCGTAACTTGTTCTGTAATCTGAGTAGTTGTGTCAATGCCCTTCCTTTTCTCCCAAGCCTTCAGTATAAGATCAGCAACTTTGGTCAAAACAGCACTAAGTAGTCCAATCACAGCAACAATAATAGTTACTGTTCCTGCACCTATTTGGACCGCCTCTTTTGCTGTTTCTGGATCACTCATCTGAATACTCGAAATCTCCCATCTTTATATCGAACATACGATAATTTGTCCAATCCAGACCCTGGGTTCACATAAGTATAATCAGTACTCGTATGAACTTCTAAATAATGACTATGACCAAAGACACCAACGTGACATTTTCGGGTCTTCAATCTTTCAATCGCGGACCATTTGAAGTCATCATGATCCATATGACGACCAACTTCAGCTATAATTGGAGCTCTAATTGACAGTCTTGCCAACGAACGAAACACAGGGAGTTCATCTATCATATCGAGGAAGTAAAAGAGAAACCCCCACTTTCCAACTAAATGTCCATGTTCTACATACCACTTTTTCCCATCAACTTCTATAATCTGAAATGGGTAGGATCTTACTGGTAAGAGATCCGTTTCTTTATGTAGGATTGGATTGTCGTGATTACCGACAGCATACAAGAGAGAAAGCTCTTTAATCTTCTTTAAGATTGACTTGCATTCATCCAGAGCCGTGTCCGGATTTCTTATCCAAGCGTCGATCATGTCGCCCGCTATTACTAATTTGGATTTTTCTTTTT
>CAZXCF010000038.1:0-5012 GCA_964638995.1 Candidatus Woesearchaeota archaeon
AAACAAAACAACTCCAAAAGGTAAAAAGATAAATTCAGAATTAAATGTTAACAAATTTGAAAAGGATACATCTTTAAAAAATATAACGGCGATAAAAAAAACTAGTCCAAAAATTAATCCGACACCCATTCTTTCATATCTTTTAAATGCTTTTGTACCTCTCCAAATAAGAAAACTCATAATAAAGGAAAAAGCTAGACCAAAAATAAGAGCATAATTTTCATTTCCAAAAAACAAAAAACTAAAACTTTTTCCTACTCCAAAGATAAAAGCAACCATTGCAGAATAAATCCCAAAAATTGTTGCAAAATTCATTAAACTTCCTCCCTTTCTCCCAATGTATTTTTTTGCATAACCTCCTAATTGATGTTTTTCTCTTGTTCTTAAAGCAACCTCCCCAATAGATAAATTAATCAATGCCATAATTAAACCCAAAACAACCAAATAAAAAAAGACAGTAAAAAATCCTGCTTTAGAAGCTACATAAGGAATTCCCAAAATACCTGCGCCTATACAAGTTCCAACTAAAATTGCAATTCCGCTAAAAAAATCTCTTTTATATTTTTTCATTTAATCACTCTCTTTTTATTATACGGGCGTACGAGGAATCGAACCTCGACCTACAGGGCCGAAACCTGTCATTCTATCCGTTGAACTATACGCCCATAAAAATAAGAAATAAAAAAGCTTTTTATAGTTTAAGATTCCAAATTTTTGGAAATTTTAATTTTAAAGGAAAAAATCGCATAATTTAAATAAGGCATATTACTTTTTAATACATGAAAAAAAATACAAAAGGAATTACTATTAAAAAACAAGAAAACTTTTCTGAATGGTACCAGCAATTAATGATTAAAGCAGAATTAGCAGATTATTCTTCTGTTTCAGGGTGTTTGGTTTTCAGACCTGCATCTTACCAAATTTGGGAAAAAGTAAAAGACGAGTGCGATAAACAATTCAAAAAAATAGGAATTAAAAACTGTTATTTTCCTCTGTTTATCCCGGAAAAATCTTTCGAAAAAGAAGAGGAGCATGTAGAAGGATTCACGCCTGAAGTAGCATGGGTAACACAAACAGGAAACACAAAATTAAATGAAAAGCTTGCGATAAGACCCACCTCGGAAGCAATAATGTATGAATCTTATTCAAAATGGATACGGTCTTGGAGAGATTTACCTTTAAAATTAAATCAGTGGTGCAATGTAGTTAGATGGGAATTCAATAATCCTGTGCCTTTTTTTAGAACACGGGAATTTCTTTGGAATGAAGCTCATACGGCATTAGCAACAAAAAAAGAGGCAATAGAAGAAGGAGAAAAAATGTTAAATGCATATTCTAAAGTTTGTGAAAAATTCATGGCTCTTCCGGGAATAATTGGAACTAAGACAGAAAAAGAAAAATTTGCAGGGGCAGAATTTTCAAAAAAAATACACTACAACCTTCCAAATGGGAAGGTAATTGAAGGGCCTTGTTTCCATCATGATGGGCAAAATTTCTCAAAAGCATACGAAATAAAATTTCTAAATAAAAAAGAAGAAGAAGAATATGTTTGGCAAAACACCTATGCAATATCAACGAGGATGCTAGGAACAATGTTTGCAATACACTCTGATAATCAAGGATTAATTATCCCTCCAAAAATGGCAGAAGATAAAATGGTTATTATCCCTATCCTTATCAAAGATAAAAAAGAGAAAATCTTAAAAGAGGCAGAAAAAATAAAAAAACAATTAAAAAATTTTTCACCTATTTTAGACAAAAGAGAAGAATATTCTCCAGGATGGAAATATTCTGAATGGGAACTAAAAGGAATTCCGATAAGAATTGAAATTGGCCCTAAAGATCTAGAAAAAAAATCAGTAATGGTTGTAAAAAGAAATACAAAAGAAAAAAAACAAATAAAAATTAAAGAATTAAAAAAAGAGATTCCAAAGATTCTTGAAGAAATTCAAAAAGAACTATATGAGAAAGCCAAAAAATCTTTAAAAGGATCGATAGAAAAAACAGAAAATAAAAAAGAAATGGTTAAACTCATAAAAGAAGGAAAAATGGTAAAGATTCCATTATCAAAATCAAAAGAAATCGAAGATCGGTTAAAAACTGAAACGGGCGGAGCTAAAACTCTTTTCATTGATCCAAAAAGTACCTCTGTAAAAGGAAAGGATTGCATAATCTCAAAAAAACAGGCAGATTACTGGGTTTACGTTGGAAAAACGTATTAAACTTACATACGACATACTAACAAATTAGAAGATCATTTTTCTATTGAAAACTAATTTTTGAAAACTGCTGAATTCAATTCATCTTCAAGTTGGAAAGTTCGTTCCAACAGTGAACTCAACTCGCTTTCTAACTTTTCTTTTTCCATTTGTTTTTCGTCAGACATTTTATCAGGTTTTACTTCTTTCGAGTCATTCTGATCCTAAATTGTAAGAACTATCATCCACTCAATTCGGAACCAGAAAAGAAACCCCGAATTAAAGTGAAGGTAATTTAATAAATCTCATAGTATAGACTAAGCCAAACCCTAAATTACAATTTGGATAACTTAGTCTTTCCATACAATAAAAAACAAGGAGTTATTTTTATATGTTTCCCTTCTTTTATCGTCAATTAAAAGTAGTAAAAGACATTATAAATATTTAATAATCTTTTCCTTAAATTTTTGAAGATCTTGTTTCATAATTTTTCCTCCAACTGCATCCTTATGTCCTCCCCCTTTAGCATTTTCAAGGTGTTCTAAAACATTCTCTAGAATTTTTTTAACGTTTTTACCTCTTCCTGAGATGTTAACAGAACCTTCTTTGATTCGTACAACAAAAATAAATTTCCCTGGAAACAGGTAACTTAGATGGTTAGCTAATTCTGAACTCATACTTGTATCTGAAGAGTATTCAAAAAAAACAAGTTTATCTGAATTATTCCCCATTTCTATTGCTTTTTCTAAAAATTTCATATATTTCTTAAAAACTTTTTTAAAAGAATCGTGCATTTCCCGATTTTTTGGAGATTCTTTTAAAACGTCATAAGGCCCTTTAGATTTCATCAAAAATTTAAGCATTTTAATAACATTTGTAGTAGTATCCTTTAAACCATAACCCAAAATTTGAGCTACTTTGCCAATTTCAGATCCATAATATATCTTAAATGCATCTTCAGAATCAATAGTCAATTCTGGAAATTCTTCTTTAAAATCTTCATAATAATTCGGAACAAATTTATCAGAAATACTTCCCACAACTGCTAACCAAAGATCCTCTTTCCTTTTTGTTATTTGATAACACAAATCAGTTGTAGAACTTAATTTACTCTCTTTACAAAAAGGATTGTAATAGCATACAAATTCTGGAATTTTTTTATTATAAAGATGGTGATCAATCCAAACAACAGGCAGATTAATTTTTTCTAGTTTATCGAAAAACTCTTCAGAAACTTCTGGAACATCGAGAATAAATAAGTAATCGGGTTCTAATTCATCTATCTTTCTAAAATAGTTTTTATCCATCGGAGAACCTTTAATTGGAAAACCTTTTCCTCTTCCGAGATATCTTTGCAAAACCAAAAAACTACACAAACCATCTTGATCATTATCAAAAAGAAATAAGGGATTTTGCGCATTATCTAAATGTTCTCGAATTTCTTTAATTTGTTTTTCTGTTAACATGCAAAAAAGAATTTATTGGAATTTTTAAGGGTTTGCTTAAATTGAAATTTTCTCAAAACTAATCTTTTGCAAAAGTTTGTGCTACAAGAAGTGGAAACAAAATTGTAGCATCCCCATAAACTTTAACTCTCTTTGAATTTGTTTGTAATTTCCCCCAAGAGATTGCTTCTTCAGGTAAAGCGCCTGCATCACTACCATCAAACTCTTGTGCATTATTTATATAGACAGCATAATCTGCCCCATTTCTATATAAATGCGCATTCAAAATAGCATGTTTAATAATTCCTGCTCCCAAAATAATAACGCCAGACTTATTCAATCCAATGGTAGATTCATTTAATTTTTTTGTTTCTTCTGCAACATCAATTTTAAAATCAGGCCTCTTATATTTAAAAAAATAAACCATATCTCCAAAACTTCCATCTAAAATTGCAGGACAATAAATTGGAACTTCATTTTTCCAGGCCCAATAACAAATGCTTTCAGGATTATTTATTTTCTCTCCGAGCTTCCAAATTATTTCTGAAGGTGTTATAACCTTCCCAGTTTTCTCTTGTTCTTGATATAATTCTTCTAAAATGGGCATAACAAATTCCTCAAAAGCAACATAATTATTATTTGTAACGAGTAAATTTCCGATCCTATTAATTGCTCTTTCTCTAAGTTCTTTTCCTTTTAATCTAAAATCCCCCAAAACCGTAGGTCCCAAACACTTAATTATATCTTCTTCAATTCCTCCTGCACTTGTAACACAAACATCTACTTTTTTATGTTCAACAAGATACCTAATAATTTCCCTTAAACCAGAACTAACCATATTTGAAGTATAGCCCAAATAAAGTTTAGATTTGTTCTTTATCATTTCTTCAACTATTTTTTTAGCATTATGCAAGTGAGAAGCTTGAAAACCTGTAGAGTAAAAACTTTCAAAAATTTTGTCGTAATTTATTCCGTCATTAAAATCATAGCCTTTAATGAAAGTTCCATCTATTTCCTCTCCTTTCTTTAAAATATTTTCTTTAGCAATATTTTCTTTATTTTCCATAAAAACAATTAACAAATCTCTTTTTAAAAAGATATCTTTGAAAATCAAAATGCTTTTAAACTAAAAAATACTAAAAAATGTACAATGAATAAAATACTACAAATCGTTTTAGGTTTGATCCTATTGGTTGTCCCAATTTACGCGTGGGGAATTAACTATGCAAGTTTTGGGGATGCAGCTATAACCTTCCTAAAAGGAGGGATTTTATGGCTAGTAATATTAATAGGAATTGTTTTAGTTATCTTAGGAATAAGTGAACTAAAAGAATAAACTTCTTTATTTCTTATAATTTATTTTTTTATT
>CAZXCF010000039.1:0-4613 GCA_964638995.1 Candidatus Woesearchaeota archaeon
GAAGAAGAATGTTTGGAGTTTCTTTTTTCATATTTTTTCATATAATGCAAAACTTTTAAAGGTTATTAAATAAATATATTTAATATGAATTTGCATTTGGATGCGAATAATGCCTCGGTAGCTCAGCTGGATAGAGCGACTGCCTTCTAATAATGCAGGTTTTTTTGTTCTCTTTTTTGGAGAAAGAAGAAAGCAGTAGGTCGCAGGTTCGAATCCTGTCCGGGGCGTTTATAGAAAATGGAAAAAGTCGCAATAAAAAGATGTCATTCTTATAATCAGAAAGAGGTAGATAAGGCTGTTTCTAAAGTAATTAATTTATTGGATTTTGATTTTAAAAAGGGGATGAAGGTTTTACTTAAACCAAATATTGTTACTGCAAATGTTAGAAATAAAACAGCTGCTTTAACTCAGCCACAAGTTATTGAAGCGGTTTGTAAAATTTTAAAGAAAAACAATTGTAAAATTTTTATTGGCGAATCCTCTTTTATGAATACTGATTGCCATTTTAAGACTTTTGGAATAGAAAAGATTGCTAAAAAGTATAAAGCTAAACTAGTCGTGTTTGAACAAGATAAATTAGTGAAGATTAAAAATCCTAAAGCAAAAGTTTTGAAAGAATTTCCTATTGCTAAGACATTGAAAGATGTCGATTTAATAATTAATCTTCCTAAAATGAAAACGCATGTTTTGACTAAATATACTGGAGCTGTAAAAAATATCTATGGAGTTATTCCAGGGGGTTTAAAGCAAAGATTACATCGGAAGGCACAAGGTGATGAAAAGTTTTCTAGTATGTTGATTGATGTTTTTGAAAAAATTAAACCTGAATTGACTATCATGGATGGGATTGTAGGCATGGAAGGCCATGGACCTACTTCAGGGCAATCAGTTCATTCAAATATGGTTTTAGGTTCCAGGAATTCGATTGCATTGGATATTGTGGCAACGAAAATAATGAAATATGATCCTAAGAAAATTTTTGTAATTAAACATGCCATTAGTCGAAAATTATATTCTGATTATAAATTTCAATTAGTTGGTTTGAAAAAGTTGCCCTCAATTAAGTTTGAGAAACCTAAGGGAGCCAAACCTACAAGTAGATTAAGAAGACTTTTTTCTGACAAACCAATTGTTTGTAATAAAATTAAATGTATTAAATGTGGGACTTGTGCTAAAAAATGTCCAGTAAAGGCCATTACAATGAAACCTTATCCGGTTATTGATAAAAAGAAGTGTATTAGGTGTTTTTGTTGCATGGAAATTTGCCCCGTAGATGCTTTGAGATTGAAACCATAAATACTTTTAAATAGGAATTTTATTTGATTTGTGTGTGCGCGGGTGGCACAGCGGCTACTGCGTCCGCCTGCAGAGCGGATTTTCGCGGGTTCGAGTCCCGCCCCGCGCTTTATTCAAGATATAATGAAAATTTACAAAAAAGAATTAACAATAAATACTAACGAAAGAATTGATTTCGTAAATATAACTTCGAAAGTTCAAAAAGCAATTAATGAATCGGGAGTCAAAGAAGGAATTGTTTTAATTAATCCGATGCATATTACTGCTTCAATTTTCATTAATGATAATGAATCAGGATTAATTCAAGATTTTAAAGAGTGGTTAGAAAAATTAGCGCCAAAAGAATTCGATTATCACCACCATCAAACAGGAGAAGACAACGGTTTTGCTCATTTATGGAGAACAATTATGGGCCGTGAGACTACAGTTTCAATTTCAGATGGAAAACTAGATTTTGGAACATGGGAAACCATTTTTTATGGGGAGTTTGACGGTCAACGTTCAAAAAGAATTCTAATAAAAGTGATTGGAGAGTAATTCTTTTTGTGTGAAATGTTCGCGAAGATACGCTTCGCATAGAGAGATAAGAGAGTTATGATTAAAGTTTTAGGCAATTAACTTTTTATATATTAAATTTCTATTTTAATTATGTATATTGCTAAACAAAATGTGAAAGGACATGATTATTATTATCTTAGAAAGAGTGTTAGGAAAGGGAGCAAAGTTATTAGTGAAAATGTTGCTTATTTAGGAAAAGATAAAACTGAAGCTGAAAAAAAAGCTACAGGAATAATTAAAAAGTTAAATAATAGATCTGATGACATGAGTGAAGAAAAGAAATTAATTCATAAGAAGTTAACAATTGAAGAACTTGCTAAATTTTGTAAAGAAAAAGGATTTGTATTTCAAAATTCAGAAATTTATGGAGGCATGGCCGGTTTTTGGGATTATGGCCCTAGAGGTTCAGAATTAAAAAAGAATTTGAAAGAGGCTTGGTGGAAATATCATGTTCATGGTAGGGACGATATTGTGGGTATTGATGGTTCAATTATCACTCATCCGAAAGTTTGGGAAGCTTCAGGTCATGTTGATAGTTTTGTTGATGTTGCAGTTGTTTGTAAGAACTGCAATAATAAATCTAAAGTAGATAGACATGAACTTGGGATTGTTAAATGTGAAAAATGTAGCGGAGAATTTGAAAGTAAAGGCGAGTTTAATCCAATGTTTACGACCCAAGTTGGACCCATCAAAGATGATTCAACAACTTCTTATTTGAGGCCTGAAACAGCACAAGTTATTTTTGTAGATTTTAAACAAGTGTTGGATACTTCTAGAAAAAAACTTCCTTTTGGTATTGCGCAAATTGGAAAAGCTTTTAGAAATGAAATTGCTCCGAGAGATTTTATTTTTAGATGTAGAGAATTTGAACAAATGGAAATTGAATATTTTATTGACGAAGATAAAATTAAGGATTGCCCTTTTTTAGAAGAGGTTTTAGATCTTGAATGGAGAGTTTATACTGAACAAATGCAAAAAGAGGGGAGTGAAGCCCAAAAGATGACCGTTAAAGAAGCATTGGATAGAAAATTGATTAAAATTCCTTGGCATGCTTATTGGTTAGCTACAGAGTTAAAATGGTTTTATTCTTTAGGTGTTAATTCCGATAATTTTAGAATTAGGCAGCATGTTAGCGAAGAAAAATCCCATTATGCAACAGATACTTGGGATTTAGAATATAATTTTCCAATGGGCTGGAAGGAATTACAAGGGATGGCAAATAGAGGCAATTATGATTTGAGTCAGCATGAAAAACATTCTAAAAAAGAATTGAAAGTTTATGACGAAGAGAAAAAGGAAAAGGTTTTGCCAATTGTTGTTTCAGAACCTTCACAAGGAGTGGAGAGAGCTTTTGCAGTATTTATGTTAGATGCTTTTCATGAAAATGAAAAAGGAGATTCTGTTTTGAAGATTTCTCCAAAACTCGCTCCAGTAAAAGCAGCAGTTTTTCCATTAGTGAAAAGAGAAGAATTTGAAAAAATTGCAAAAGGCATTGTTGAAGATTTAAGAAAAAATTTTAATATTAATTATGATAAAAGCGGTTCGATTGGAAGAAGGTACGCAAGAAATGATGAAATAGGGACACCTTTTTGTATAACTGTCGACGGAGATTCTCCTAAAGATAAAGCTGTTACAATTAGAGATAGAGATACAACCGAACAAAAAAGAATAAAAATTTCGGAGATAAAATCTTTTTTAAACCAGCTAATCGACGGAGATTTGAATTTTTCAGATTTATAGTTTTTGAAAAAGTTTATAAAGTTTTTATTCTTGATATTATCAATTAAATTGAGGTGATTTAGTATGGCTACAAAAAAGAAGAAAAAAGTTGCTAAAAAGAAAAAAGCAGTTAAGAAAAAACCGGCTAAAAAGAAAGCTACAAAAAAGAAGAAAGCTGTAAAGAAAAAAGCTGTAAAAAGAAAAAAAACAATTAAGAAAAAGGCTGGAAAAAAGAAAGCAACTAAAAAAAAGAAAAAAAGGTAAATTTGGTGAATTTTTTATTTTTATTTTGTTTATATCTTGATATTTAAGACTAAAGAAAATGAGCGAGTGCATATTTTGTAAAATAGCGAAAGGGGAAGTTGAATCCGAAAAAATTTATGAAGGAGAAAACTTTTTTATTATTAATGATGTTAATCCTGTTGCCGAAGGCCATTGTTTAATTATTTCTAAAAAACATTATCATACTGTTTTTGATATGCCCGACAAGTTAGGCGAGGAATTATTAAAATTAATTAAGGAACAAGGAAAAAGATTAATTGATGCTGATTTAGCAGACGGAATAAAAGTCGTTCAAAATAATTTTTCCGCTTCAGGTCAAGCAGTTTTTCATTTCCATGTTCACGTTATTCCTGAATTAGAAGGAAAGAAAAGAGAGGAAAGTGTTTGATTTGAAATGTAATGGCTCCGAGGGGATTCAAACCCCCGACCTCCGCCTCATGAGAGCGGCGCTCTAATCAACTGAGCTACAGAGCCTTAATATTACTTAGAAAAATAGATTATTTAAAAGAATTACTGCATTGCTTCTTTTTTTGCTTTTTCAGCTTTTTTTAATCTTGCTAGATATCCTGCCATTTGATTCCTAATTTTTTTGCTAGGCATTTCATCTCCAAGAACTTTTTTGTTCTGTTCAAAGTCTTCACTAAATTCAATCCCTTCTTTCAAAAGGTTTTCGGATGTTCTTTTTATTAGTTTTCCCTTTATTTTTCCCATGGTTAGAAAGAGGTTTAATGTTTTTTAAAGGTTTTTATTTTCAAAAA
>CAZXCF010000040.1:0-2997 GCA_964638995.1 Candidatus Woesearchaeota archaeon
TAAAAGCCCTTTATTGATAACTTGGGGCTTTGATTTCTATAAAATTTAATTTATATTTGAAGAATTAAGGCCTATTTGTTATTTTAAACAAAAAGTCCAGGGCTTGAAGAGAAGGAATGAAAGGAGGTAAAAGAAAATGAATGAATATGAAACAAATTTGAACTACGATAGAGGAGATTGGTCAGAATGTCCAGATGGATTTCCCGGAACAGATCTTTATTGCCCTTTTTACGAAAGGGCTAGTTTAGAATACAAATTAAAGAACTAATAATAAAAATTTTTTATTTTATTTTTTTTATTTTTGAAAGATTTTTTATTGCATTTATTAGGGTACTTGTTTTTTTTGAGAGCTCCCCTTTACTCATTAACACAAACTCTAATTCTAATTCCGATGCTTTTTTGTAAGCTTTAGTTATGTCTTCCTCTGAAATTCTTTTTTTATTATGGGCTATTAATAATTTTTCCTGCCCTTTTTCATTTATTTTTAATGTTAAATCTTTTTTACTGAAGCCTTCGATTCCAATTATTTCTATTTCTTCTTCCGCAAGAGTTTTTTTTACTAAGTTAAAAAACTTTTCATTTGTTTTTGAAGATGTTTTTTTCTTCGACTTTTTTTTCTTTCTTGATTTTTCTTTTTTATTTTGACTTTCTTCAGGATAACGAGGTTCTTTTTCTTTCTCAATTTCCTTTTTTTCACCTGATGCTAAATTTTTTTCTTCTTTATTCTCTTGTTTTTGAAATTCTTTTTCAATCTCTTCTGTTTCCTTTTCGGGAATTTTTGCCGTTAAATATTTCCAATATAATTCTTGATTTTTTTCAAAAGGTATTGCAAAATCTTTTATCCCTTTTAATGCAACTCTTATTGCAGGATGCTGTTCTGAATCCTTTAAAATTTGTTTTTGTTTTAATAATTCAAAAGCTTCTCTTTCTTTGCTTTTTAAATGATTTGCGAATTTTTCTAACTGTGGTTCTTGACCTGGGAGAAAATGCAATCTTGAATTGCCAACCAACATATTGCTAATTTTTATTTTTTTATCCGATAAAAGTTCCGAAAGAAATGCAGAAGCAAAAATCATATTTGTATTTATCTCTTTTGCTATATGGACAGGAAGGCTTGGCCCGTTTCTTTCGATAAACAAGGTTATCCTCTCTTTTATTTGACCAGTATTTTGTATAGCCATAATTAGTTTAGAGTTATAGAGGTTATAAATATTTTTATGCTTTGATCCAACTTACTTCATAATAAGAAACATCTGATTCTTCATCTACGATTGCAATTAATAGTTTCTTTTTTGTTGAATGTGCTACCCTGTTTTTTGATGAAAATTCTTGCCAAGACATTTTTTTTGATTCATGTTCACAAAATAAAATCCATTTTGCATGTTTTTTTCCTGGTCTAGACCCTTTTTCGTAAACCCTAAAATCTGCTCCAAATTTCAATGCAGTTTTTAAAATGTATCCTTTGTCCCTTAGATCTTTGAAAACAGGATATTTCGTTGGAAATTTTTTATCTATTCTTTGAAGTTTTTTAATTAGCTCTTGCTTTGAAATTTTTTTATTTCTGGAATAAAGTTCTAATTTTCTTTTTTCAACAAGATAAAAAGCTTCGGTAAGGGTATATTGTATTTTTTCTTCTATTTTTTTTCCAAAAGAAGATTTTTTTTGTAATGAGAAGGCATCCGCTTCATTAGTAGTGATTGTTTTTCCGATTAATTGAGCTTTTATCATATTTTTTTTATGTTTAGGTAATATTTAAAAGTTCCTCATTGTTATTTGTTTTATGGATTTTAAATCTATTGAAAAGAAGTGGCAAGAAAAATGGGAGAATGAAGATATTTTTAGTGTTTTGGATGATCCCGATAGAGAAAAGTATTATCTTTTAGAAATGTTTCCTTACCCTTCAGGGGAAGGACTTCACATGGGGCATTCTTTAAATTATACTATCGGAGATATTCAGGCAAGATACAGAAGAATGCTCGGAAAAAACGTTTTATACCCTATGGGATATGATGCTTTAGGTCTTCCCGCTGAAAACGCTGCGATTAAAGTTGGAACACATCCGCAAGAATATACAAATAATTCAATAAAAAATTTTATCAATCAACAAAAACTTTTGGGTTTAAGTTATGATTGGAGTAGGTTGATAAATACCTCTTCTCCCGATTATTATAAATGGGACCAGTGGATTTTTCTTAAAATGCTTGAAAAAGGTTTAGCATATAAGAAAAAAGCATTTGTTAATTGGTGCCCTAAATGTAAAACAGTTTTAGCAAACGAACAATCTCAAGGAGGAATTTGTGAAAGGTGTAAGTCTTCTTTGGAAATAAAAGCATTAGAACAGTGGTTTCTTAAAATAACCGACTATGCCGAAGAACTTTTAGACAAAATTGATGAATTAGATTGGCCTAAGAGAACAAAACTTATGCAAAAAAATTGGATAGGAAAATCCTATGGCGTTGAAATTAACTTTAAAATTAATGACAGTCCTTGGAAAATATTTACTACAAGGCCCGACACCCTTTTTGGAGTTACGTTTATGGTTGTTTCAACTCAACATCCTAATTTGATGAACCTTGTTACAAAGGAACAAAAAAAGCCAGTTGATGATTTTTTAAAAAAATTGAATTCAGTTTCTGAAAAAGAATTGGAACATATGGAGAAAGAAGGAGTTTTTACAGGAAGTTATGCTACAAATCCTTTTACAGGAGAAGAAATACCTATATATGCGGGGAATTTTGTTGTTGCAGATTATGGGAGTGGGATGGTTATGGCAGTTCCCGCTCACGATAAAAGAGATTTCGCATTCGCTAAAAAATACGGCATTGACATTAAACAAGTTATAGATCCTACTGATTTTGAATGGGATGGTTCTGAAGCATATACTGGAGAAGGAAAACTAGTTAATTCAGGAAATTTTAATGGTTTGGATAATGAAACTGCTAAAGAAGAGATCGTCAAAAAATTAATAAAAGAAAAAAAAGGCAATAAAAAAATACA
>CAZXCF010000040.1:3007-4492 GCA_964638995.1 Candidatus Woesearchaeota archaeon
GAAACATATGGTCAAAGAATCAGAACAGGTTCAAGATCAAGTATTTGGTGATTTCAAAATTTTATTAATTGAAGATGATCAAAAGAAAAAAAAGGCAATAAAAAAATACAATTTAAGTTAAGGGATTGGTTGATTTCGCGTCAAAGATATTGGGGCACTCCAATACCTATTGTTAATTGTGAAAAATGCGGTAGCGTTCCTGTTCCCGAAAAAAATTTACCTGTTGTTCTTCCTAAAAAAGTTGAGTTTGGAGAGGGAAATCCATTAGAATCAAATGAAGAATGGATAAGAGTGAAATGTCCCAAATGTGGAAGGGAAGCAAGGCGTGAAACAGATACAATGGATACTTTTGTTAATAGTTCGTGGTATTTTTTAAGGTATTGTGATCCCGATAATCCTGAAGAAATTTTTGATAAAAGGAAAGTTAAATATTGGATGCCTATAGACCAATATATTGGAGGTGCAGAACATGCATGTATGCATTTAATTTATTGCAGGTTTTATACTAAATTTTTGAGAGATTTGGGTTTAGTTTATTTTGACGAGCCCGCTAAAAAGTTATTTCATCAAGGGATGCTACACGGAAGTGACGGTGAAAAAATGAGCAAGTCGAGAGGTAATGTTATCAATCCTTTAGATACAATTGAAAAATTTGGAGCGGATTCTTTAAGACTCGCTTTAATGAGTTTTGCTTCTCCAGATAGTCCTACGAATTGGGATGAAAAAGTTTTAATTGGAAATCACAAATTTTTACAAAAAGTTTTTGGTTATTTTGAAGATGTTAAGATTGGTGAAGCAGATTCTAAAATTGAAAGTAAATTAAATAAAATAATTAAAGAAGTTACAAATAAAATTGAAAATTTTAAATATAATTTAGCAATAATTAAAGTTAGAGAATTGTTTAATTCTCTTCCTAAAGAAACTTCTAAAGAAGTTTTAGAGAAAAGTTTAAAGCTTTTGCATCCTTTTTGCCCCCATATTACTGAAGAGCTATACTCAAAGTTGAAAACTTCGGTATTGTCATCTGAAGGAGAACCAGGGAAAGAAATTGAATGGGCAGATTTTATTTCTTTAGCTAGATGGCCTGAAGTTGAAGAGAAAAAGATAAGCGATTTTTTTGAAAAACAAGATCAAGCAAATGATAAGCTTGTTTCAGATATTATAAATATTTTAAAAATTATGGAGTCTAAAGGAGAAAAGAAAGAAAAAGTCTACATTTATGTAATTCCAGGGCAAGAAGATTTTTATTCTAAGGAGTATTTATCTAAGAAAATTGATAAAAAAATTGAGATCTTTGCAGTAAATGATCCTAAAAAATACGACCCTAATAATGTTTCTAAAAAATCCAAACCAGGCAAACCTGGAATTTATTTAGAGTAAATTAAAATGTTTTTCAAAAGAGGATCATTAAGCCAAATTATTTTTATTTTCTTTCTAATATTCTTGATTTTTGGAGGAATAACTTTTTTTAATAAAATTTTTTCT
>CAZXCF010000041.1:0-4467 GCA_964638995.1 Candidatus Woesearchaeota archaeon
TTATCTTTTAAGGTTATTCAACCTTATTTAATTATTATTGTTTCATCCTTTATTTTGGCCTATTTTTCTCGTCCCTTTTATCTTTGGCTGAATAAAAAAGGAATTAAGAAAGAATTTTCAGTGACTATTTGTATCCTTTTAATTTTTATTTTAGTTGTAGGGCCTTTAATAGGGATTATTGGAGGCGTTTATTCTCAAGCTTCAAAAATTTCTAGAAATGGAAATTATTCTGATTTTTTTAATAATTTGGATTCATTGCCATTAATTCAGGAATTAGGGATTGATTTTAGTAAAGTGTCTCAATCGATTGGAGATTTTGTCGTTTCTTCAATGACTTCTGCCGTTTTGAATATCCCTGGATTTTTTTTAGCTTTGGTTATTTTGGTTTTTGGCATTTCAACTTTTCTTTTGAAGTGGGAAGAAATAACTCAAAAGTTTACAAGTTTTCTTCCTTTTGAAAATAAGAAAAAGGTTGCAAAAGAGATTTCAATTACAACTAAAAATATTGTTTATGGTTTTTTTCTTGTTGCTTTAGTTCAATTTTTTACTGCAGTTTTAGGTTTTTGGGTTTCAGGAGTTGAGGCGTTCTTTTTATTGCCCTTTTTAATTTTCTTTTTAGCTTTTATTCCGGGCATTGGACCAATTATTGTTTGGGCACCTGTAGCTCTTTATTATATTGTCGTGGGAGAATGGAGTATTTTTATAGGTGTTTTAATTACAGGGTGTATTTTGACATTTGTTGTTGATGCTCCTCTACGTGCAAAAATTATGGGAAGAAAAACAAAAATAAATTCTTTATTGATGTTGGTAGGAATTTTGGGCGGAATTGGAATGTTTGGAGTTTTTGGATTTATCTTAGGGCCACTTATTTTAATGTATTCAATTAAATTAATTTCTGAATTTTCAAGAGTTCGGAATTCTCGATAAATTTATAAAATCTTCTCAATAATTTAGAATATGGGAATAAGAAAAAAAAGAAGAGGTTTATTTTTTATTTTTTTAGTAATTGGGCTTTATTTAATTAATATGGGGTTTAATTTCGTTAAAATTCCGGAGCAAATTGTTTTTTTGAATAAATGGATTTTGCTTGCCGCAGGTGTTGCAATTGTTTTTGTTGGTTTTAGTTTTCTTAAAGAGAAATATCTTTGATTAATTTTAAATAGTATTTTTTTGTTATGTTTTTATGGAAAAGAGGAATAATTTAGGACAGGTTACAATTTTTATTATTCTCGCTGTTTTAATAGTTGCGAGTGTTGCTCTTTTTTTTACTTTGAGAGGAACTTTGCAAGAGGATCAAGAAGCTGTTTCTTCTGAAGTCGCTCCAATTCAAAATTATGTTCAAGAATGTTTGGAGGATGTTTCTTTAGAGGTTATTTCTGTTGTTGCAGCTAGAGGGGGTTACTATAGTCTTGTTGAGGGAAAGTACTATGAAAATTGGGGTTTTTCTTATTATAAGATAGGAGACAAAAATTATGTTCCTTCTAAAAAATTTATTGAAAACGAGATTGCAGAAAATGTGAAAAGGAATCTTATTAATTGTACCGGCAATTTTTCAGAGTTTTTAGAATATGAAGTAAAATCAAAAAAAATATCTTCTTCAGTGACTATTGAACAAGATGAAATTTTTATTGATGTAAAATATCCTCTCTTAATTAAAAGAGGAGAAAGTATTTCAGAAATTGAAGATTTTGAATTTAGAAAGGTTACGCCTTTTGGAAGGCTTTATGAAGCTTCTAAAGAATATGTCGAATCTGAATTAAGTTTAAGTACTTCTGCTATTTGTATTTCTTGTTTGGGAAATGTTAGTGAAGAATATTTGATAGAACCTGTAAGCTATAATTTAGGGGAGGATTATTTTGCCTTTATTTTTATGGATAAAGAGGATTATAAAAACAATTACGAAGAAGGAATTAAATATGTTTTCGTAAATAAATATTAAGATGAATAAAGATTTGAAAATCGGGATTGGAATTTTTTTTCTTTTTTTAGCTACTCTTGCTATTCCTTTTTTGATTGCTCAAAATACTACCCTAGAAGAAGAGTTAATTTCGAGAGTAAATTCTGTTGGTGAAACCAAGTGTGTTTTAAAGGAAAATTTTGATTATAGTAAAGAATTTTCAATTGATTCTTATAGTAGTTATTATCCAGGTAAAAGGATGAGTCAAGGAATTGTTATTTTTGAAAAGAGTTGTAGCGCGGATATTTCAGGGTTGCTCGATCTTCCTGATTCTACTCTAATCATTTCTCAAGGTATTCAAATTTCTAGGAAAGGTGATAAATCAGATTATGTTTTAGAGCCTCGTGGACCTCAGCAAGGGATAGTAGATTTTAGGGGTAAAAGATATTTTCTTGAAAAAGGAGAAGGAGATTTTATTAGAATAGACGAAAATTTAAATCTTGTCGAATCTAAGTTTCTTCCTAAAGCAGGAGAGGCGTATCCTATTAAAGGATATTTTCAAGATGAATACAACGAGATTCTTTCAGTTACCCCTCCAAATTCTGAAAGGATTTATTATGATCCCGTTTCAGGCGAATTGAATCTCCCTGAAGGTGCAGTAATAAATCGTTTTGGAGAAGATTTTCATCGAATTTTTGAGAGAGGTTCGTATTTGCATGTTTCTGGTGAAAACATTCAGATTTCTGAAGATGCATCGAAAGAAATTTTTGGAGAACCTTCTTCCGATTTTAGGATTTTTTCAGGAACTTTAGGATTTGCTAAGGCAGAGCTGAGAACAGGAGGAGATAATGAAGCTCCAAGAAAAGTTTTTGCATTTTTACCTAGAAAGAAATCTTTAAGTTTCCCCAAAAAAAATTTAGGGCTTTCTGCTGGTAACTCCATTTTTAATTATCCTATTTCTTTTGATTCTCAAGAATCTGATTCTATTATAGAAACATTTCAAAACGAATTTGTTTTGGGAGATGATAATTATTATTCAACTGCTGGAGGAGGAGGGGTTGGAGCGAAAAGAGGTATTTTTTTGGAGGATGATTCAATGTCTGTTTTAAAGGGAAATAATTTGGCTGGAACCGAGCAAGAGCAGGATTTATTATCTATTAATTTTAAAGAGGGATCTGACTATGCCGGGTTTGATGTTGGCGAAGGTCAGTTTTTTGGGTCTCGGATTAGATGGGGAGATGTTTCATTTAAAGATAAGACTGTTAGTTCTGAAAAAGTTGATTCTGATTTGACTTTTATAGCGGGTCCAGATACTTTAGAAAAACGTGGAAAAAATTTGCTACTTGGAATTGGAGATGGAGCTAAGAAAAAATCCACAATTGCTCAATTGAAATTAGCTGGTACGGAAACAGGGAAAATTATAACCCTCCCTGATGCTGCAGAGACTACTGCATATTATTTTAAAAAGGGACTTCAGAGTCTTAAGATTTATAGTGCAAGTACAGACAAAGAATATGATTTCACAGATTTTGATGAGGAGTTAGATTATTCTAAAGCATCTGAAAAAGTTTATGGTGTTAAAGTAGGGGAATATTATACTCAAGCAGATAAAGATAAACTCGGATTTAGGGATGTGGGGGAAAAAGCTAAACCAAAGCCAAGAGTTGCTCTTAATAAATGAAGCGATCATCCTTCCAATTTTTTAAATAGTATTCATATGCCTCTTTTAAGGTGTAACCCTCTACGTTTATTAAATAATGAAACCCTCCAAAAGGAGAATCACTTATTTTTGCTTCTGGATCTAGTTCGTTTGCTATATTTGATGCTTTATACGCTTTTTCATATTTTCCCAATTTTAATAGTGAAAGAGCTTTCAATCTGTAATTGATAGGCAAGCTACTTTTCTCAACTGCTTTTTCTGCATATTGGAGCGCTTTTTCATAATTTTTTTTCATATAATAACAGTACCCTTTCGCATAATATCCCATGTTAGATTCGGGGAATAACTTAATTGATTTTTCTGCATGTCTGAATGCTTTTTTGTATTCTCCATTGAATAAATCTTTACTTGCCCCTTTCATTTGGGCAATAGAATAGAAGTATTTTTTACCTATTTTTTCAAAATAAAGTTTATTTTCTAGTGCCTTTTTTGAAACATAGGTTTCTTTATCAAAGGTGCTATCTTTGAGAAATTTTGAATATGTTGGGTCCCAATCTAAAGTATCTTCATCATATGATCTTACATAAAGATGTGTTATTGCTGCAGCTTTAAGAATCGCGTGTATTGAAAGATCTTGATCTTTTGCTATTGCTAAAAAAGGAAGAGATAATCTGTAACAAGGGTCGTAATAATCATCTATATTTATATTTTTATGAACTATTGAATCAAATTTTTGTAAATATTTTTTTGGAACGGTATCTTTAATTTTCCTGGCTTCTTTTACTGTTTTTTTAACCTTTTTTTTGTATTCTTTATCCCCTATAATTCTTAAAGCTTTATATACGCTATAATCAGGAGCTTGTGCTTTTGTTACTCCGGAATTAGTTGCTAGCCCGAGAGATAATGCTAA
>CAZXCF010000042.1:0-4295 GCA_964638995.1 Candidatus Woesearchaeota archaeon
AATAAAAAAACAACCTTTTTTTCTTTTTGTTCTCTTCTCAAGGACGAGGCCTGGGACTTTGTTCCAGAGCCTACTTGTTTCAAATATTTTTTTATCTCTTTGAGATTAAATAAACTTTCATGAATCGCTTTCCCTTTAAAATTATTTTTTTTAAAATAATAGTTCATTAAATCTACTAGCTGGCCAACAGATTCGATTCCAATGTAATTTATCTTTTTTGGAAAATACTCAAAACTAAATCCATTAACTCCGGCACCTAAATCAAAAACATTCCCTTGAAAATTTTTTAATAATTTTTCATAAAGCTCTTTATAATGAGGAAACCTTTCTTTTGTAGACAAATGTTTTTTTAAAGCCCAATCCGGATTTCTATCTCTCAATTTCAAAAGTTTAGTGCTGGCAAAAGAAAAAAAAGATTTTCTTAACAAATCTCTAGTAAGTTTTATTTTTTCTTCATCAGAAGTTTGTCTCTTTTCAAATTTTTCAAAGGCCAATTGAACATCTTTCTCAGGCAACTCGGAAAACTCTTTTTTTGAAGTTATTTTTTTAATTATTTCTTGTTTATCCATTTTTTTCAAAACTTTACTTGAATTATTTTTTACTTATGCATTTATTATATTTAATATAAAACCTATATTTTTCGGGTAAATCTTCTGTAACTCCTACTCTAAATGCTCTCTCTATTTCAAAATTTTTTTCTCCGTTTAACAGTCCAATTTCTTCCAAATCAAAAAAATTTTTTCCATGGAAATCTTCTTTATTTATTTCTAGAGCTTCGGTTAATAGTCCGGGACCAGAACAAATCCTTAAGGGAGGGCTTTGTTTTTTATTCTTCTTTTTATTAATTTTTCTTAAAAGATTAAGAGTTAAACAATTTAAATTAAAATCTAAAGGTTCTAAAGCCCTAATCAAAACGGCAGAAGCTACTCCTTCTTTATCTGTAACAAAATTAAACATTTTATATTTGTGGACATTATATATTAAAATATTTCCGGGTTTTGACCACATCATTTCACTAATTTTATTTTTTCCTTTTGAGGCTCTAGAAGCAGGATCACTTTCAGAAAAATAGGCTTCTGTCTCAACTATTCTAAATTTAAACTTTTTTCCGTTGATTATTCTAACAAATATTTTACCCAACAAATCTTTTGCTACTTCACCGGCAGATCTCTCAAAAAAAGATCTTGAAATTTTTTTATTTTTCATTTTAAACTAAATAGCTAAAATTTTTAAGTTGGCTTAATTTAAAAAATATATGCCTATAAATGTAAATGATCCGGAATACATCAAAGCAGAAAAAGAATTTCACCAATTGTCAAGTCCTGAAGAAAAATTAATGGCTTTAAATAAAATGATCTCTCATGCTCCAGGTCACAAAGGAGCTGAAAATTTAAGGCAACAATTAACAACCAGAAGAAAAAAATTAGAATCCCAAATAAAAAAACAAAAAAAGTCTGGAAAACCTTCTAAAACGGGAATAAGAAAAGAAGAAATGCAAGCAGTCATAATTGGAAAAACAAATTCGGGAAAATCCTCCTTATTAAATATTTTAACCAATGCTAAACCCGAAATAGCAAATTACAAGTTCACTACAAAAAAACCTCTAATTGGAACCCTTCAAATATCTAAATGTAATATTCAATTAATAGAAATTCCTGCAATAGAATCTGAATACTATGACAAAAGTATTACATATACTTCGGACACAAATATCATTTTAGTAGAATCGTTAGAAGATCTAAATTCAATTCTAAAAAAATTAGAAACTCTTGGAAAAAAAATAATTGTTTTCAATAAAGTAGACCTTCTTTCGGAAAATGAAAAAAGAAAACTTTCAGCAACCCTAAAATCAAAATACAAAAAATATGATTTTGAAATTATTTCGTGCAAAACAAAAGAAAATATTGAAAAATTAAAATCAAAAATATTTCAAAGTTTTGACAAAATAAGAATATATACAAAACAACCAGGAAAATCATTAGAAGAAGCAAAAGAAATGAAACCTATGATTCTTTCTCCGGGGAGTACGCTTGAAGATGTAGCTGAAAAAATTCTAAAAGGTTTCAGCAAAAAAATTAAAGAAACCAGAATTACAGGTCCTTCAAGTAAATTCCCAAATCAAAAAATCGGATTAAAACATAAAATAAAAGATTTAGACATTGTCGAATTTAAGACAAAATAATTAACTGTAAGCCTTAGCACTTAATTTTTCCAATTGTTTTCTCTTTTTCTCAATTGGTTTTAATAATTCAATTATTTCCTTCGCAACTGCATTCTTTAAGTCAAGGGGATGAATATCTCCTTTAACATAGTCTTTTTCTAAATCAGAATAAATTTCATATTCTAAATTGCCTCCATATTTCACAGGCCTTTCAATTACAAACTTTTCACCTTTATCTTTTTTCACAGTCATTATAACATATTTCAAAAAAGCCATAACTCCATTATCAGGATCCTTTGCAACCATTTCTGCACCTCTTAATTTTTTCATAATCGTTTCAGGATAATCAATCAAATCAATTTTCCCTTTTTCATCACTTGAACTCATTTTCTTTCCAATTAAACCGGGAATAATAGGATTCATCAATTCAATTCTTGCATCATAATTTAATTTGGGAAGGTTTTGTCTAGCTAAAACCATTATTTTTCTCTGGTCAAGCCCTCCAAGTTGAGCATTACATCCTAAATACTCTTCATCTAAGGATTGCATTAAAGGATAAATAAAACCGGATAATTTAGCCGACTCACCTTCAATATTTTTAACAACTTCTGCAGCCGCCTTTTTTGCATCCCTAAAAGAAGTAAAACTTGTTAATTTCATTAAATCCAAAACATAATCTTTTTCTAATTGAAAATCGCTGCCCTTAACAAATTCGAGATTCTTAACATCACCCCCCATTGCAGAAATCATCAAAGGAATAATGCCCTTATAATAAAAATATCTATGTTCTAAAACTTCCCAAGGAACATTATCTAATGCTGCATGTAAATCAGCGAGCAAAATTTTAACTTTAAAACCTGCATTAAGCAAATCAGCAATTTTAAGTCCAGGTAAAAAATATCCTACATGAGGTCTTCCAGTAGGAGCAGTCCCCCAATAAACAACAGGTTTTTTCTTCGCAGTAATTAAATTTTCTAGCTCTTCTTCACCAATTATTTCTACAAGATTTCTTTTCACCAATTCCAATTTTTTGTCTGCACTTAATCGCATAAATAATTATAAAATCAAAAGCTTATAAATTTAATTAATGTTATTAGAAATAATTTTATCCTTAGTTATAGGAATATTATTTGGAACATTTACGGGCTTAATTCCAGGAATCCATATAAATCTTGTAGGAATATCAGTGGTTTCTTTATCTACAACTCTTTTTTTAAAATTAAATCCTCTTTATCTTGTAATTTTCATAGTAGCCATGTCAATTACCCATACTTTCGTTGACTTTATTCCTTCTATTTTCCTTGGTTGTCCAGATACAGATACTGAACTTTCAATCCTTCCCGGTCACGAATTACTAAAAAAAGGCCAGGGGTATGAAGCGGTTTTACTTTCTGTATACGGGAGTTTATTTGCAATCACTGTATTATTAATAATAGCATATCCTTCTACAATAATTTTTCCAAAAATTTTTGAGGTTACAAAAAATTCTATGGCATGGATATTGGTAGGAATTTCGGGGTTTCTAATTTTAATTGAAAAAAATAAAATAATGTCTCTAATTATTTTTATGTTATCCGGATTTTTAGGTTATTTAGTAACAAACATACAAAATTTAAATCAACCTCTATTTCCCTTGCTTACAGGGTTATTTGGTAGTTCAATTTTAATAACGAGTATAAAAAACAAAACAGAAATTCCTCAACAAAAAATAGAAAAAGTTTCATTTAGATTGAGAAAATTTTTCAAGCCTCTAATATCATCTCTAATTTCTTCTCCGCTTTGTAGTTTTCTTCCAGGATTAGGATCAGGTCAAGCAGCAATAATTGGAAACTCAATTTCAAAAAACGATAAAAAAGGATTTATTGTTTTACTTGGAGCAACAAATACTTTAGTAATGGGTTTTTCTTTCATAACTCTTTATCTTCTATCAAAAACAAGAACAGGTTCTGCATTAGCAATACAACAAATAATAGGGAATATTAATTCAAATATTTTAATTTTGGTCTTAATTATTATTTTTATTGCAGGAACAATCTCTTTTTTTCTAACAGACAAACTAGCAAAAATATTTTCAAAAAAAATTTCAAAATTTAATTATACAAAAATATCGATAACCACTTTAAGTATTTTAATA
>CAZXCF010000043.1:0-1386 GCA_964638995.1 Candidatus Woesearchaeota archaeon
TTTCTTTATTTTGTTTTTATAAAATTTACATTTCTTATTATTTTGATTTGCTATATTCTTCTTTTCTTCAGGATCTTTATCCAAGTTATATAATTCGCTTTTATTAGTTTCTTCATTATATATATATTTCCATGTTTTATCATAATAACTAAACAATTTTTCAAAATATTTAATTTCTGTTTTATTATCAAAAATACTTAAATTGATAATAGGATTAACGCATTTATACAGAGTTAAAGAATATTTATCTAAAGTACTTGTTTTATTCTTTAATAAATTGGATCCCTTAAATTGATTTTTAAGTCCCAGTGTTTCAACAAGAGTTTTTGCCAAACTTATAAGAGAAACAGTTCTATCAATAGTTTTACTTTTTTCCTTGGGTAATTTGATTAACAAAGGAACTTTTAAAACCTCATGATAAAGAGAAACGGGTATATGTCCAAAGAAGTCATGTTCCATAAAAGCTTCACCATGATCAGAAGTTATAATAAAAATGGTATTGGGATACATACTTTCTGTTTTTTTATAGAAATCCTGCAAAAATGTATCCAAATATTCAATGCTTGATAAATACATTTCATAAATAACCTTCTTTACTAAATTCTTTTGTATTTTATGTTGTTTGCCTATTTTTTTTATTTGGTGATAAAAAATATATTTTTTTATTAAATTTTTATACTTATAAAATTCTATACCACTAAAGTAAGGATCATGTACATCCATATAGTGCATCCATAAGAAAAATGGTTTTGTGTTATTACAAGTCTTCAATACATTCCCTGCTTTTTTATTTAATTCTTCTGCAGGTATTGATAAAGAAGGCGGATTAATAATCCTGTATAATGATTGTAAACTTAAGAAGGGTTCAGTAAGTGAAAGTTCCCATAATTTATTTATAATCTGTCCACCAATTTTTTTTCCCACTTGATATCTAACTTGTTTTCTGTTGAAAAAATAATCAAATCCCTTTGCATAACCAAACTGCTCATACAATGCAGGGTTATCAGCTATCAAAGCATAAGTTTTATATCCATTTTCCTTTAGAAATTCTGCTATCGTTGACGTTTTGGGGGGTATCCCAAGATAATTTCCTCTTTCAAAAGGAACAGTTCCCGACATGATTGAAGGAAAAACAAAATAAGTAGGTAGAGAAGGAACTATAGCATTAGTATAAACATAGGATTTTTCGGCCAATGAATTTAAAAAAGGTGTTCTTTTGAATCCACCGCAGAAACTATCAACTACATCTGCACGTAATGAATCAATAGTAATTAAAACTATATTAGGTCTTTCTGTAACAGCCACTTTGTTCCTTTGCAAATTCCTTTTAAATAATTATACTTCGCTTTAATTCCCTTACATAAATAAAGATACCAAGCTAATCTT
>CAZXCF010000043.1:1396-4127 GCA_964638995.1 Candidatus Woesearchaeota archaeon
ATATAAAGATACTAAATAAATAAATTTCCTAATTCCATAAAGATTCTTATAAGCAAAAATAAATTGATTTTTTGCCATATAAATAGCATTGTTAGTATTTATTTGGTCCTGATATTGAGAAAAACTGTCTGTATCTTTTAAGTGTGTAATTAAAGCTTCTCCCCAAACATAGCACTTAATTCCATTCTTTTTTGCCTGCCAACAAAAATCCAAATCTTCAAGATTATACGGATTAAATCTTTCATCAAGAAAACCTATTTTTTCAAAAACCCTTTTATTAATCAACATAGAACAGCCAACTAAATAATCAACTTTTTTGAGTTTGTTTTTCCAAAGGTAGTCGTTGAAGTTTTGCCCTTTATATAAATTTTTAAAATAAAAAAATAAATCAAATAAATAATTAAATTTTCCGCCTGCAAACCAAATTGTTTGTTTGTCATCTGAGGTAATAATAGGCGAAAGTAAAGCAAGTATCTTGTTTTCAGAAATTATGCCAACTAATTTTTTTAAACAATCTTTGGTAACTAAAGTATCATTGTCTAAAATCCAAATCCATTCAAAATCTTCATTTAAAGCTTTTTCAATTCCTAAGTTTCGGGAAGAAGAAACACCTGTCTTTGTTTTATTATTTACTACTTCTCCATCTATTTTCAATAAACAAAAATAACTCTGCCATTTAGTATAAACTCCGTTTTCAACAAGAAAAACCTTAAAATTTCTATAGTCGTTTGATGCTAAACTCTGCAAACATTCTTTTGTTTGTTTAATTTTCCGCTGATTTACTAAAATTACAGCAATCGATTGTTTAAATTGTTTCATAACAATCCTCAAATTTTTTAATTTTCTTTATTTTTATTTTCTTTTTAAGTTTTTCAATCTTTTGCTGTCTCTTATTAAAATTAGTAAACAAACCAAGTAAAATACCCACTGCATAAACAATATGACTTAAAAAATAAAAGAATGGCAAAATAAATATAAAAATATTGTCTTTGTATTTTTTTGCCGAACCAAAAGAAGATAAAAAGGCAAAAAATAAATATATAAATAAAGGCGTTAAAATCAAATAGTTCCATATTTTAATTAAATAGGGTAGCATTATTAAATAGAAAACAAGAAGTAGAGGAGCAAGAAAAAACAAATTCCCCTCCAATCCGGATAATCTTATCTGCTCAGTCCTTGCTTTTCCATAATTGAAGAATTGCTGAATAATATTTAATAATATTTTTCTCCTCTTTCTTTGAATTGTCATATTTGGATTATAGACAATTCCATATTTTTCATTATTCAAGATTCTCCTTATTAATTCCCCATCTTCACCTGGATACAAAAGATCATTAAACTTTAATTCGTGAACAAATATTGACCTTTTAACAGCTAGATTACAAAGGATTAGTTCTCTTTCTTCTGTCATCCTAATATTTCCTATTTGTGTAAAACGGGCAGCCATTTTCCAATGAGCAAAAGTAGATTCTAAAATATCACTGGAGATAATCTCCCAAATATTTTCAAATACACCTAAATTTAGATTGGGACCCCCGACAGCTACAATTTCTTTTTTCCTTTCAGTAATATTTCCAATGTCTGTAAAAATATGTGACAAAATAAATAAAGAAAAATTGATAATCCAATTTGAGTTGTTTCTATGATTCCTTTTCTTTATGAATTGAATACCATTTAAGATTTCTTCAAATATAGTAGTAGAAACTAAAGAATCATTATCTAAAAATAACAAAATGTCTCCCTGCGCCTTTTTTATTGCTTCATTTCTCTGTACTGAAGGCAAACTGCCTTCCACAACTATGATCTCAATTTTTTGCTCTGGATAATCTGTTTTTTTTAAATATTCAATTGCTCTCTTGCAACTATTTCTCTTATGTTTGGGTATGATTACTGAAAAAGTTGGCAATACTTTCATGATATTATAATATAATAGGATTATAAATTAATAAAGCAAATGACTTGGACATTAATCAGCTATTTATTTATTCTTTCTAGTTATATTTTTACTAAAGGTTTTTATTCCAGTGGAGGAATATTACTAAATTTATTAACCCTATTTTTATCATTAATTCCTAATTTCAGAAAAAACATCAAGTTAGAGAAATCTAAAAACATTTTACTTTTAAAAATTATACTTCTAATTTCTTGTGTGCTTTCTTTAATTCTATATGGAGGATTATATCAATCTTATCAGCCAGTAATCTTACTCAGCTTTTTAATTTTAACCTCTTCTATCTTTTGGTCTTTAACTTATTTTTATCCCAACAAAAAAAATAAATATAACATTTTAATTATCAATGCTTTGATAATACGAATTTTAATGTTGATTTCTTCACCAAAACCATTAATAGACGTTTTTTTTAATATTAGATTTGCACTTAATGACCTGTTGAAATTTAAAAATCCCTATAATTCCATTTATCAGCTTGGAAGTATTTTGCCTTGGTTCAAAAATGAAATCTCACGTTTCACCTATCTGCCTGGAATATTAGTTTATTTTCTACCTTTTTCTCTTATTTTTACTGATCATCGAATCGGAATAATTTTTGCAGAATTTATTTCTGCTTATCTCATTAAAAAAATAGCTGAAAAAAAATATTCTGAAAAAATTATTCCAGAAATCCTTTCTCTGCTATTGTTATACAACCCACTTGCACCTTTTATACTTGAGCAGTCTTTCTTTGAAATAGTTTTAATCATGCAGTTATTATTAAGCCTGTGGATGTTTTTA
>CAZXCF010000044.1:0-3522 GCA_964638995.1 Candidatus Woesearchaeota archaeon
CTGTTAAACACATCTGAAAAATATAACTTCCATAAAAAGAAAGGTTTAGATTTATTCCTTTTATATTGCTCAAGTTCTTTCATAGCTTCCTCGCTATTTTGTTCTTTTAATGTTGCTTCAATAAAATCCCATTCAATATTTTCAATTTCACTTCTTATTTCTTCTTTTCTCCTTCTATTTTGTTCATTAAATAAGTCTTGTTGTAGCTCCCTCAATCTCTTTAACTTAACTTCAGAATCTTTTTTCTTTTCAAAAACAAATTCATCAAGTGCCGCCTGTTTTATTGTAACATTTTCAGTAGGTTCTCGATAAAGTTTAATTCCTTTAAATTCTTCAATCAAACTATTCCCACACATAATTTTATTATCTAAATTAGGAAGAGGTTTAATATTCTTCATATCTAATTCATCTACAATCAAGGACAACCAAAATCTTAATTTAGTAATTTCTACCGCAGAAGACTCGATATCGACTCCGTATAAACAATTTTCAATAGTCTCTCTTTTTAAATCGTAATCGCTTCTAAAACCATTAAAGAAATGAGTCAATAATGCTCGTGCTTTAACAACCTCATTCATCATTCCAACAGGAAATGCTCCAGAACCAACAGCAGGGTCAACAATTTTGACATTCTTTAATAGTTCGTCCAATTTTTTATAGTTTTTAACAATTGTTTCAGGCAATATGTCTTCTTTTTTGATTTTCGAAACTTTATTATATTTCATATCCTCTTGATAACGAATAAAATTATTCATAGCAAAATCCCCTTTTTGAATAAAAAATTCTAAATCTTCTCTGGGCAAATCTGAATTTGTTTGTAAATAATTAACTAAACTTTGCTGACACATATAATGCACAATTTCTCTTGGTGTATAAAATGCTCCCTTAGATTTTCTATCATTAACCTCTAATAAATTCTCAAATACTTTTCCTAGCATTTCAGGGTCAACAGCAACTTCTTTTTCAAGAGGCTCATCTTCCTTAATTGTAAAGTTATATTTATCAAAAGTATCCAAAATGTCCTTAAATATAGAATTATCAAGGATTATCTCGGTTTTAGTCCAATCGTAATTATTTATTGGTTCGAATAACCCTCCATTTAGAAAAGGAATTTTGCATTTAAATCTACTATAATAATCATCATCTCTTTCTTTAGCCAATGCTTCATAGAAAAGAGGTTCTAATATGTCATTAAAGAAGTTTTCATAATTACCGATTTTCTTATCAAACAATTTTCTAAGGAAATTTTTTGGACCTGTCCCCCATTCATCAAATGAACCATCTTCTTTTCTTGAGACTCCGAGCCATCCTTTTTTTTGTAAAAAATAAATAAAAACAATTTGTCCCAATAATTTTTTAGAGAAATCAACTACTGAAATATTCTTATTCTTAAACTCCTCTGAAACTCGAGAATCTCTTTTCATAATATTTTCTAAAGATTCAGCAAGTTTATGGAACAATTCTTTATACTCAAAAAAGAACTCTTTTGTAACTTTCTCGATTCCAAAAGCATTTTCTAATTCTTCAAGAGAAGGATTTTTAGATTCTTCTTTTAGTAAATCAATAAATTGTGTTTTGCAAGTATGGTTTGGCTCATTTATTCCAACAAGAAAGGAATATCTCTTTGCAGGTGTGAGTTCTTTTTCTGTTTTTACTTTTCCTTTTTCATCTTCTACTAATTTATAATCCATCTTTACAAAAGAAAATCTCCAATCGGGAGAATCATCCCCATAAAAAGCAACTAAAGCACCATCGATATTGAATTTACTCAGCCATTTAGCAATATAATTTCTTTGCATAGTCCTTGCTCTTTCAAGAGAAGAGGTTTTCTTTAATTTTACAGCATAAACTTCCATAGTATTTTTCCCAAATTCATATTTTCCCAGTATTTTAGCACTTGAAATATAATCTTCATATTCCCTATCTACTCCGATTGTTCTAGGACTTGCACGAAAACCATTCAATAATTCATTTAGAAAAGAAATAAATTTATCTTGATTAAATTCCTTGTTAAAGGTATCATCTAAAAGAGTTTTAGCTTGTTCTTTATTCATAGTTCTTGATTCCCTCCAACAAGATATTCTGATAATATGACTTCTTTTGGACCAGTAATATCTGCTGAACTAGAAACAAAGGTTTTCTTAAAGTAGTCTTCAGGAACATTTTTCTTAATTTTTGCCAAAATCTTTATAGGGTTTATTTCCTTAGAAATTTCTTTAAGTATTTTCTTAATTGTAGCTTTTGGAACTGCTCCATCTTCCAATAAGATTTTTAATTCTAAAAGATAAGTTTCGTCTTCCTCAGTTAATTCTTCTGCCTTATAAATTGCTTTAATTCTTTTTAGCAAGTTTATTTCGTTACTAATTCCTCTTGCTTCAACGTTTTCTTCTTCTTTTTCAAAGATTTCATCAAAAGCAATTTTATTCTTAGAAAGTTTTTCATAAAATTCAGGTTTTAGAGATTCCTTCTTTGTTCTCTCATTTGATTCCAAAATTCCTATTGCTTCTGCAAAATTTATTTCTTCAGGCAAACCCCCATTACAAAGAAATATCTTTCTAAGTTTACCTTTCCTAAAAAATGTTAAAACTGCATCTTTTGGCTGTTCAAATGTTTTGCTTGTTCTTGCCTTTTTTGGAAGTCTTTTTATCCTCTCGAATAATTTTTTATCATTATCTCTTATTTCTCTTAATCTAGTCAAATATTTCAATTCTATATCTTCTTCTTTTTCTTCTTCCCCAATTATTATAGATTTTGAGTTTAATTTCATAAATAAATCGTGAGATTTAACCTCTTCATCAGTTAAGAGTTTTGCATCATTGCCTAACATTTCAATAAAAGCACTAATTTTTGCTTCAGCCGCCTCTTTTAGTTTGATATTTTCGTTTAGGGGTCCTGCTGGAAAAAAGTTATAGGTATAAATTCTCTCGTGTTTAGAGTCTACTCTATTGATTCTTCCAACTCTTTGCATCATTCTGATAGGGTTCCAAGGAATGTCATAATTCATAACTACATTTGACCTATGTAGATTAACTCCCTCTGAAAGGATATCTGTGGTTATTAATAATCTAATTGTCCCCTTGTCTTTTTTTCTTGCATCAAAATTCTCTATAATCTCACTTCTCTCACCTTCAGAAGATTCGCTTGAGAAAGCAATAAGCTTTTTATTTAAAACTCCTTTTAGATTTTCTTCTAAATATTGTGCAGTTTCTTTTGATTCTGTAAATACTACAATTTTATTCTTTTTTAATAAAGAGTCATTACCCAATATTTCTTTAAACTTATCTAATTTAGGGTCATAATTAATATCCTTCCAAGAGTCTTGTATATCTTGTAGAATCTTTAAGTCCTTTTTTAAATGAGCTATAAAATCAGAATTAAAACTTTTTATCGGAATCTTTTCTGCCTTTTCATTTTCTATTAATTTTTCTATTCCTTCCTCATCATCACTTTCTATAAAGTCGAGTATTTTGGCAGTATGCTTTTTACTAAAATAAACGTTACCCTTTTCATAGGATTTAATAA
>CAZXCF010000045.1:0-3452 GCA_964638995.1 Candidatus Woesearchaeota archaeon
CAGAGCGGTTGCCTTGTAAGCAATAGGTCGGGGGTTCGAATCCCTCTACAGGCTTATTAGGAGATTAAAATTCGAAGCTTTAGGTTTCGTTCGGTTTTCTGAATTTATGAAGAAAAACGGATGAGGCTCAAATCTCATAGAGATGTTTGAAGCCCGAATCCCTCTACAGGCTTATTGAAAATTTAGAATTCGAAGCTTTAGGCCACATGTTTTTTAATTAGGCAACAACAATTTTTTTAAAGGAAGAAAAATAGAAAACACTAAAATGGGATTAGAAAATAAAAAATTAGAAGAAAAAATTTCAAGAGAAGAATTAAATCTTGCTATAAACGATGCTCTTTTAAGGAAAAAAACCTCTCCGCAAAAAATAGAAGGGCTCTATATAGAATACTTAAATAATTATGAAAAAAACCCCAAAAGAGATGAAGAATCTTTTAAAAAAATAAAAAATAAATATAGAAACTATTTAAAAAATGAATAAAGAACTAAACCAAAAAATTTTAGAAAATATACTAGCAGATAAAATTAATACTCATTTAAATTTGACAAAAATGAAAAAAGAACGAGAAAAAACAAAAATAAAGGCTATTTATGAACTATATGAAGAATCTGTAAAAACATCAAAAAACCCTGATCTAAATAGATATTATAAAATACAATATGAATATAGAATAGAAATGGGTTTAAATGTTCTAAAGGAACAATTCCAGGGATATAAATAAAATGATTTGGCAAGATTTGGTAATTACAATAGCAATGATCTTTCTGTCCTATGCTCTAGTCCCTCAGGTACTAAGCGGATTCAAAACTAAAAAAACAACAATAAAAATTCAAACGGCGCTAATCACCACAATAGGAATTCTCCTTATGGGAATTACCTACTTTACATTAGAATTATATTTTTCTTTTGGAATTGCAATAACCCAATCATTTTTATGGGCACTGTTACTAATTCAATCAATAAGATATAAAAAAATAATTAATTAAATTTTCTAACGTTTTTGAATAGTATTTCCGCATTTAGAGCATTTCCACTTTTCAAAAACATCTTCTTTATACGAAAAGGGTAGCAAATAACCTTCGTCGCATTCCGAACATTTTGGAAATATACATTTATCTTCTGTCATTTTGTCCTCCTATAATTTATTTGATCAAAATAAATTTTTACTTTAATTTAACTGCAGTTCCATAAGCAAGCATTTCTGAAGCTCCTTGCATTATCATAGAAGTCATAAACCGCATTCCAATTATTGCATCAGCTTTCATCTCAACCGCTTGATTAATCATCCTATTAAATGCTTCATCACGTGCATTTGTCGTCATATCAGTATATGTTTTAACCTCCCCTCCAATAAAATTCTTAAATGCTGCTCCAATATCTCTTCCAAAATTCCTCGCTCGAACAGTATTTCCTTTAACTATGCCTAAAACTTCCTTAATTTGTTTTCCTGGAATTTCTGTTCCGGTTGTAAGAATAACTTCACTCATCTTTATCTTTTCTCCTTTCAATAATGTCTTCTTTTTTGTTTAAAAAAATTATTAATGCCAAAATCAACAAAACCACGCTAATAAAATATTGTTTAAAAATAAATAAAATTAAACTAAATAAAACAAGACAGATTCCGATAATTAATTTGCTCGTATTTACCATCATTAAAAAAATATCTTGGAATTTTTAAACCTATTCAATGACTCTTTCAACTTTCTTGCCATCCAAAAGAATATTGACAATCTCTTTAGGTAAATTTGCGATTTGTCCTTCTTCAAAAGGCCCCACACTATTCCCTTCAAGATCTACAAAACCCTCTACATTCGTTTTAAAAACAACCATTTCATTTGAAGGAGTCTCTTCATTTTCTTCTCCATTTAGAGTTTCGCTTAACTTTTTATCTGAACATTCCATACATTTCATTAATTCTTCAAAAAGTTCTTTTTCGATAGATAACATATTATTGAAATCTTGTTTAGAAATTCCCGTTTCTGTAGCAATTAAAACTAAACTCAAAATTTTTTTTCTTCTACGAACAACCAACTCTTTAAAGAAAGTTATTGCATTTTCTAACTGTTTTTTTGTTTTTAAAACAGAATCTGAAAAATCGTCTCCTTCTTTGCTAGTTTTTCTTTTTTCTTGTAAATATTTCGCCACCTCTTTCACAAAATTTTTAGGTAAGGGTTGTAACTGGTCAGAATATCTCTCTTTTCGTGCAGCTTCATAAATATCGTTATAAGTTATCATGTTATAAATCCTCCCTGAAGCTGCATTGCGATTTCACCGGAGGCAATTAGAAATCGCCGATCCGTATTTTGAGGAGATTCGAAAAGAACCAGCGGGTTCTTTTTAGCAGCTTCATAAATATCGTTATAAGTTATCATGTTATAAAAAACAAATTTTTCTTTTTATTAATTTCTATGCTTCAATAGTATACTCAAAGTACTTATCATAAGGAATAAACCATTTAACTGTTTGTTCCCTTGTTGCTCCTTCCATAATTTTTCTAAATAATCTAATTGAATTTCCGTGAGCTGAAATAGCTACATTTACCTTGTTTTTCTTAATATATTTCTTCAAATAATTAATAAAACTTCTAACTCTTTTTTCTACATCTAAAAAGCTTTCTCCTTGAGGAACTTTAACTTCATATCCTCTATGAACAGCATCATACTCTCTTTTACCTAAAAATTCCGCTGCTTTTCTTCTCATTTTTGGTTTTAAATTTTCTAAAGCATCTCCCTCTTTTCTTAAATTAAGTGCTTGTTTTCCAATTTTTTTTATAAAACTTTTATGAGTAGTTCCTTCCAAAATACCATAAGATCTTTCGATCATTCTATCATCTACAATTAATTCTTTACATTCAGGATGATATTTCAAAACATAATTCAAAGTCTGTTTAGACCTGGGTAAACTAGTATAAAAAGCGGTATGAAAAGTCTTATTTTTCAGACTTTTAGCTAAAATTTTAGCATCCTGTTTTCCTTTCCAAGTTAATCGAGTATGTTTATGCCCTGTAAATTTTCCTTTAACATTATAATGTGTTCTTCCATGCCTAAAAACATAAATTTTATACTTTCTTTTTTTGATCTTTTTTGGACCTCTTTTCATGTAAAATTAAAACACCCCAAACTTATAAATATTGTTAATTTCTCAAAATAATAAGTAAATAATTGCCCTTTGTGTAATTTTAGTCGGAGTGCTGTATTAAAACGCCGTTCCGCGCTTCGAGGAAAGAGCGCAAGATAAATCGGAGGGCCCTCTCACAATGTTTAAAAAACTAAAAAACAAATTAAAAAGCTGGACTCAAAAAGTCTCAGAAGAAGTAGAAGAAAAAGAAGAAATTATGGAGGAACCCCTTCAAAAAAAATCTCCGGATATTCCAAAATCAAAAAAAGAAGAAAAAACATTAGATTCGAGTGAAAAAACAAAAAAAGAGGAGGAGCACGAAAAAAAAGGTTTT
>CAZXCF010000046.1:0-3404 GCA_964638995.1 Candidatus Woesearchaeota archaeon
ATATTATTAGAAAAGTAAGAAATATTATTAGAAAAGTAAGAAATATTATTAGAAAAGTAAGAAATATTATTAGAAATTGATGATTTATAATTAATAAATACTGTTTTATTTATAAAATATGCAGAAATACTTATAGAAAAGGGTGAATTATATATATATAACTGCAGAAAATCTATATTCATGATGATTCTTGTACATGCTTCTATCTTTCTTGAATATACTTCACCCTTTCTTGCACGTGCTTCACCCTTTCTTATACATGCTTCACCTTTTCTTGCACGTGCTTCACCCTTTCTTATACGTGCTTCACCCTTTCTTGAACGTGCTTCACCTATTATTATAAATAAATCAGGCATTATTGAAATTACATTTATCAATTATAAGCATATTTAACTATAGTATATTAATATTTCTTCTTTATAATTAAGAATTATGTTTTAGGATATTAATAAATATGATTTATATATTTATGCAGATATATTTTCTATACTTATTATAGTTTATTATTTATTAATAATAACTATTATTTATAATTAGTATGTTTTATTTCTTGCTAATTCAATGTTTGTTTCAGGTATGACATAAACATTTAATTTTAATTCTATTTGTATTTAATAAGAGGAAACTATTAATGGAAGTATATCTTTAGCAGAAAACTTTATGGCAGGATTTAACTAAAGCGCGGCATTATTTATAACTTACATTTCAATTAAAGATAAAGGGGGAGCAGCTCTGATTATAAAGTAATCAATTCATAAAGTTTTGAAATATAATCAATTATCGTGGGCGCCTTCTTTTATCCAGGTTCTGACACCCTGTATGTGGTTTTCGTATATTTCTCCCCGGATATATTCAAAGTGGGAAAGGCTTTTTCCTTCGAGTATCTGCACAAAGCGGCTGTTATCAGGTTCTCCGACAATGATAAAACCCAGGTTATCGGGGTGAAAAAGTGAGGGCCAGTCGGAATACCATTTGCCGCCGGCGCGGGTTTCCGGAGCGTGGCAGCCCTGATATGCGCAGTAATACTTTAAAAAGGGCTGGACATGCTCAAAAAAGCTAACGTTTTCCTCGGGAAAAACGATTTCTTCCGGTGAATTTATTTGGTCGCCGCAAGCCGATAGAATATAAAGCATTAATGCGGCAGGAAATATGTAGAATATTTGTTTCATAAGTGCAAATATATAAAATTTTATCATAAATAAAAAAGTCCGGCTGAAAGAAGCAGCCGGACCATCGAAATTTTGCTGTTTTATTCTATAATTACTTTTTCCTTGAATACTTTATGAGGCGTTTTTATGATAAGAAGGTACAATCCGCTTTCGATTTTGCTGACGTCAAGAGAAATACCTTTTAGTCCGGCGCCCTGAAGGCTCTTTGACAGCATTTCATTGCCGAGCAGATTGTAAAGGCTTATTTCAATCGCTGTAGAACCGCTGCCCGGAAGTATTACGCTAAGCTTTTCCCTCGAAGGACTTGGGAATATTTTCAATGTTTTACTGCCGAACTGCCTGTCTCTGCCTGCATCCGATGTAACTTCACGGACAACCATTGAGTTCCATGGGCAGAACTGACCTAAGGTATCAATCCAATATGAAAGATCGTCTTCTATCATAGGCGGATTGCCGTCGCATACTTCAACAGATGCCTCGGCTAAAGTCCATTTACCGGGTATAAAATGCCAATTCCAGTTTTCGTTGTGTCCGCCGTTGCCGTAGTCAATTTCTCCGTTAATATGAAGATTCCTTTTCTTATCGGATAGTTCGAGCTGCTGTCTGCATAATTCTATTACGCCGGGATCGCTGGTAATTGCAAAGAAATTCTGTGAATCTTTATGGTTTTTCATGGCAAACTCAAAAACGCTCTGAGCCTTTAAAGCAGTAGAACTTATTAATAAAGCGGTAATAAACAGTATAATCCTTCTCATAAATCATCTCCTTTTTCTTGTCTCTATCATTTCCTCTTTTATATAAGTACAGTTCACAGCCCAAAAAGTTTCATTTATTTTATTTTTCCTGCAGAGAACCATTGTCAATATTATCCAAATTATACTCCGCTTGTATTTCTTGCCATTCTTTTTTTGCTTCTGCAAATTCTCTATCGAAATCAAACAAGTTGTTCAGAGGTGATCTTACAAAAGCGTTGGGGACTTCTGTGCCCCCGAAAATCTTGTTAATCATTTCGGCTTTTTCTTCGGGTCCGGCGCTCTGGTTGAAATCATACTCAGTTCTGCCTTTCAGAACTGCTTCTCTCACTAGAGAATCATTTTTAATTTCTTTTTGGGCTGTCTGAATTATTCTTTCTCCTTCAAGGGACAAGGAGAATGTATTATCGTTTTCTTTGCTAAATGTTTCGATATTCTCAATCCTGCCCGGAACATGAAAATTAACCGATACTTTCATATCTGAGAACATCATCATCATTAAGCCCATAAATTGTTTTGTGCTGCGCCTGTATTCTGCCATTCTATTCTGTATTTCCTCTTCACTGAGTGTTTTAAGAAGGCTGTCTTTAACTGCTTCCGGGTCTTTTGTGTTGGAATTGTCGTCGATGTCTTCCTGAATCCGTATTTTCATTCCACCTTTTTCTTTGGAAATAGAAATTGGAAAGACTAATGCGTCACTGTTCAGAATGTTAACATCTTTGAAATAACCCGTAGCAAAAATTGTAAGCCTGGTGCTGTCGCTGCTAATTTCATAGCGGACGTCTTTCCATGCGTCGATACCTTCTGCTTTTTTAAGCAGGTCTGCTGTTTCTTTTCTGGCTTCTTTAATTACTTCCTTACCTTCGAGGCTTCCCATGACATTTAGCGGCATGGAGTTTTTCATCACTATTTTACCGCTGCCGTCAGGATTAATAAAAATATCCTGTTCAGATTGTATGCAGCCCGTTAAAATCAGAACTGCCGCAAAAAAAAGGAATAATAAATGTTTCATTATCAGCTCCAAAAAGTGATTAATCTTCATCTTTTTTATCAATTATCTTACCGGTTACATTTTCAGTATTTTCTTTATCTTCACCGCTATTTTTCGAGCCTCCGTTGATTTTCATAGAGCGGAGAGCATTTATTGTTTTGGAATTAATAGGGGGGAGTTCCTCACCTTTTATTAAAATGTCAAGTTCTTCGCCTTCAAGAGTTTCTCGTTCTATTAGGACTTTGGCGAGTTTGTGCAGCAGGTCAATATTTTCCCGTAAAATTCTATCTGCTGTATTAGCTGCGTTTGTGATTATTTTTCTTATTTCTTCATCAATTTTTCTTGCGGTTTCTTCGCTGTGAACCTGATGCTGGGTAATTTCCCTGCCGAGGAAAACTTCTTCCTGCTTATTGGAGTATTTTATTGGTCCCAGAGTCTCGCTCATTCCCCAGTCGCATACCATCTTTCTGGAAAGGCTTGTGGCTCTGTCCA
>CAZXCF010000047.1:0-3375 GCA_964638995.1 Candidatus Woesearchaeota archaeon
ACCATCTTATATTATTTTTAGAAGTATGTTTGTTTATAAATGTTTCGAATTATTTACTATTCTTCTCAATTAAATAATCCATACGTCTTTTTTCTCTAGCAAAACTCGCATTTTTCATCTCTTCTTCTATCATTGAATGAGCTTTTTTCAGTATTTCAACTCTGTTTCCCCACCCAATAACAGGATCAACAACATTATCTAAAAAATATCTTCCAGAATACATTAATTCTCGATTCATTCCATAACCTACTGTCATAGTTCCTCTTACTGAACTTTCTTTTCCTATTTTGTTTGCATATTCTATCATAGGTTGTTTTCCAATATCTAAAACTCCAAACTTATTTTTTTCAGAAACCATTCCTGGGTGGTGCCTATCTGCAGTTATAGCAAATAATGCTTCTTCCTTAGTCCCTACTGCTTGATTTATCATTTTACTTATTTCTGTTTTTCCTGATTGCATTTTATGGGTCATTAAAGCTTGTATATCGTATCCAGGATTACTTGGAAGTTTAATAGGTCTAAAAGAAAAATCATTTCCTTCACAAGGAGGTTGATAAATTAAACCTCTGTCATGATATTTTCTATCAAACATATTCGTAATAATTTCTCCCTCATCATTTTTACCTCTCTCTCCCCCTTGCCAATGATTTCCAGCTCCAATAAAAATTCCAATATCTCTTTCTAATAATTCATTAAAAACAGGTTGGGCAATATCTCTAAATAATGCTTTTTGTTGTGATTGTTGAAAAATGGGTCTTGCATCATTTTGCTCTTTAGTAAAATAATATTGGTATTGTAATAGTTTTTTTGCAGGGATATTTTTTTCTGTTAATTTTTTGGTTAAATAATTCATTTTTAATTCCCAAGAATGAGGATCTTCTTCATGCCCTGTTCTTTTTGAATCATAAGAACCAAATCTCAAAGTCCCATGTAAAGCTTCAGTTATCATAGAATAACTAAAATTATTTATTCCTATTGATTGTAATGCCACTAATTGTGAAGCTCTTGTAGCATCTGAACTTGAAGGTCTTCCAGGCCAAGTTTCAGAACCAAAATGCATGTCATTTGCTAAAAAGATGTTTTTAATGTCTGGCCTTATTTCTTCATAATAATCATTTAATTTATTTTTTTCTCTTCTTAATTGTTGACTTAATTTTCTTTTTGAATTTGTAACTCTTGCTCTTTTTAATTTCCATTCCAATTCAGAAATTTTCTCTTCTGAAGCTTTTATTTTCTCTCCATATTTTTCTTCTATTTTTTCATAAAAATTATCATCAAAAAACATTACTTCTTTACTTTGGTCTGGATGTTCTATGTAAAGTACATTACCTGTGGTGGTTCCCCCTTTTTCTAATCTTTTTCCTGGCCAGGTTCTTTCATTCCCTTTAGTTAATAATTCAGCTAATTTTTTTGTGTCATGTCTTGTAGGGGTTTTTAAAAAATCAATAATTTTTGGTTTAGTTCTATATTCTCCTTTAATTCTTGTAGGAGCTTTTTCAAATTTTGGTTGGTGTCTAAAACCGTCTGCCCCATAACTAGTCCAATAAATATTAGAATTTCCAAAATCTCTTTTTTTAAATTCTCCATATGTTTTAGGTTTCTTTTGTTGTTGTTTTTCTTTTTCTGATAGCTTGCTTTTTTGAAATTGTTGCAATTCAACAAAACTTTCTTTTAAAGGTTCATTTGAACGTTGCCTGTTTGTTCTAGGTAAAGAACTTATTATGGTTCCTTCATCTATTAAAGCATCTGATTTTATATTTCCTTTATTTTTTATTAAATACTCTTTATCTGGAACAAAGACACTAATTTCTCTGTCTGTATGTAGTTTTATATTCAAGTCTTTTCCAGTAACTTCTTTAATTGTTGGAATTAAAATATCTTCGTATAAAGATTTGTAATTTGATTTTTTTAACATTTCAATAACTTTAGCTTCAGTAGGGGTCATAGCAACTTTGTGAGTTAACCAAGCATGCCCTTCTAATTCTTCAGTCATTTTTGCATTAGAATAGTCTTCTAATTCAGAAATTTTATCCTCTAATTTGGCCTTATTGTTATTTAATTTTTCAAAATTATTATTAACTCTTTCCCTCCATTTATTTATTTGTTTCCAAGTCCTTAAATTTTCATTATCATAAATAAATTTATCTTTTATATTAGAATAAAAATTTTCAAAAGTAGAAATATTATTTTCATTAGGTTTTATTCCTAAAGATTTAAAATATTTTTTTCTTGCTTTGCTTTTTATCCCCTTCCCTTCTTCTGGCTTTTTACCCCTTTTTCCAAAAAAAGTTTTAATTTTTTCCTGAAATTCTTTACCTTTTTCAGGAAAATCTTCTCCTAATTCTTCTTTTTCATTGTGGAGATGACCATATAATTTTGAGGATATCGTTTCTTCAATTGATTTTTCAGCAAGTTCTCTTTTTATTTCAAAATGTTTTTCTTCTAATTCAGGTAAATCCTTTGCAGCTTTTTTCATCTTGTTTCTGATTTTCTGAATAGAAGATAAAATTAAATCTTCTTCTTCTTTAAGATTGGCATCATCATTATAACTCCAAAATAAATTTATCATTGTGTGTTCGGGAATATTTTTTCCTAACAAATCTGTTCCTAACTCATATCCCGCACTTTTGAAAGCTTCTTTTCTAGAATCAATTGTATTTATAACATAATCTTTAAGATTTCTCCAATCTCTATCAGTCATTTTTTCATCTGAAAGTTTTAAAGTTTGTCTTATGAGGTTAATTTCTTCTTGTTCTGCTTCTTTTCCTGTTTTATTTAAACCTACATGCAAGGCTCTTTGATGTTTTGCTTTTCCATACATAGACATAATTTCAGGAACAATTCCTCCTTGGATATTATAACTATTTAATTTTTCATCAAGATTCATTGCTTTTCTGAAAATTTTTTCCCCTCTGAAAGCTTTATTATTTGCATACAATGTTCCTAAACCTAATTCAGAATTAAAATAATGTATTTTTGGAACTCTATATTTTCCTGTTTCCTGATTCCATCTTAGTTTATCTTGATTATGTATGGCATTTATTAAAGCATCTTCTTTATCATATGCCCCTAAACTCGTTGGAAGATTTTCAGGTTCTGGAATGTTCCATTTTTGCCTTATATTTTCAATTATTTCTTTTGTTTTTTCTTCTGGAATATTTGTTTTTTGAGCTATTTGAGAAATAGTGGGAATTTCCCTTAATTGGTCATTTCCAACAACATATAAATTTCCGGTATCAAATGGAGATAAATCTTTTATTGCTTTTAAAACATTTTTATCTTCATTATTTATGAGAAGTCTCTCTTCTAAGACTTTAGGATTTTTACCTCTTTTGCTCACCATACACTAAAAAAATAATTTTTATTTAAAAAGAT
>CAZXCF010000048.1:0-3339 GCA_964638995.1 Candidatus Woesearchaeota archaeon
AAAGTTTCTCGCCTTTACCCAGGCGAGTTTTTTTTGTTATATAATGCAACTCTTCATATCTTTTGATATGTTGATGATTTCAAGAAGCCCGCGCCACTTATACTGACCGCGGGTTTTTTGTGTGTAAAAGATGTTGACCACCTCAATCTCCAGCCTCCGCTAGATTAGAAGTGTCAAATAGTTTTGGTTGTTTTTTAGATGTGTAAAGTAAAAACTCTGCCATTTGGACATAATGCTCCATGTTGGCCTGTTCGTGTAATAGGATGTGAGTGTCGTCCATAAGGGGGATAGCGTTTTCCACCGAGGTAAGTAGTGATACTGGTACTATGTTTCTAAAATAATAAAACCAGACATTGATAGCGAGTCCATGATGGACTTGCAGACGTCTACCTCTGGTCTCTGGCTCACCTGTAACAAAATCTGTATATCCTGTTTTTAATTTAGAGAGTTCCTTAATGTGGGGGTCGAATTCATACTTGGCTTTGCGCACATATCTACCAGGCAGTTTGCGCAATAACCTTTCACTCATCTGTACTTCCTTTCGGCTTCCTCTCTCTCTGTCCTGGCTTCTTGGTCGTAGTATTCCTCTATAAGTCCTACATTCCTAGCGTTCTTGCCAGCGGTTTCTGTACGAGCGTAGATCAACTCACCAGCATAGACTTCAATAGCTTTGCGTCGGTGTAGTGGTGCTGCTTGTTCGTGCTCGTTGAGCATGTATCTGCTTACTTCCTCAGTGACATAAGCTCTAGGATATCCGGCATGGGTCAATAGAGAAATTAGTTGCCCGTAAAAAATCCCTTGGGTTTCATGCAGGTAAGCTGTTTGAGCGTCTTCATCGGCCAGTTTAGCTGCTCTCAGATGGGCTGCTTCAATGATTTCTGATGGTGTTCTGGATGGTGTTTCTTTCATTGGTCGGTCTTGAGCTTTTTAAAGTAATCAGCTAATAGGCCATATAGAGCCAGAAGTGCAACCATTCCGGCTACTCTCCATTCAACTCCTGAGGCTAGCTGAGCAAAGAATATAGCCAATGCTGGAGCGGTAAAAATAACAAAGTTTTTGAGCCACTTTTGCAATAGCTCTTGGTTGTCAAATAGTATGTACTCTCTCATCTATCCTCCTCGAATAATGCTTTGTAATCGTCTAATAAGCTCTGATAGCAAATCAGCAGTAGTAGCGTCGCCCAAACCCTTAGCTTCCCTGGCTTCTCGCTTTAGATCATCAATTAGGTTTCTTAATTCTTTGTTGTCCTCGGTCAGCTCTGCTAGTCTTAGGTTTACTTGGGCGACTTCCTTGCCCCGCTTGTCTGCCAGATCTTCGTATTCGATTAGTTTGACAATCTCGGCTCTGATCTTGGCAAAGTCTTGAGTAGTCCCTAGAGTTTCTGAGAGCCACCTGAGTGTTTCCTGGTGGACTTCCTTTTGTTGACGGGCCTCCTCTTTGAGAGCCTCCCGTTCAACCTTGTTGTCCTCTTTGATGGTTTTGATTTGTGACTTCAATTGCTCCACTTCTGTTTCTAGTGAGGTGCGATCAGTCCTGCATGAGTCAATTCTTTCTTGATCTTTGACTCTCTCAGACTCTAAATATTCATTGCGTTTCTTCAACTCCTCAATATCGGTTTGGTCCGACATAGAGTCCTCCCAATCTTTTAATTTTTGAATAGATAATTTTTCTTGATCTATAGTTCCTGAATATCCATTGTTTCTATCTCTAGGTATTGGATAGTAGCCCCAGTGAAGATGTGCGCCTGTGCTAAAACCGCTGTTGTTACAAACACCAATTTGCTGGCCTGTCTTAACAGTGTCACCAGCTCTAACCGATAACGATTTGAGGTGAGCTAAGATTGAACCTTGAGTCGAGTTTTCTATTTTAAGATATAGTCCGTAGCCATTGGGATCGTTTCTGAACTCAACCACCTTGCCGTCGTGGGGTGCGTATAGAATTGCAGTGGTTGCTCGGTTACCATTTTCATCAAACAATCTATAATCAACCCCATTATGTCCCTTGAGGCCAAAGCGTGAGTAAACCTGAGGATTAACACCCCATTTTTGAGTGATGTAGATGTGGCGTAGTGGATAAACTAAGCTCATATATTCATCAAGTTATTGGTCTTGTTAGGATCAATACCTTTATCTTTGTAGACTTTCTTGATTGTCTGAGATACGACTGTATGGCCTAGAAATAGGCCAAGTGTATAAAAAAGTGTAGTAAAGATTAGTGTGAAAATACTATTGTAAGCGTTTGGCCCCAGTGGGAGATCATTAGACATTACTGTGTAAAACAATCTGGAGCTGGTACTCAGAAGTAACACAAAACTAAATGGTACCAATATCATCAACGACTTTCTCATGCCGTTCATACCCTCGTTTAACTTTCCACCAAACACCATTCCAAAGGACATGATCAAACCCATGTATACAAAAAAGTTGGGTGATGTGATTACCATGTTTATTGAGTCCATATATAATTTAATTTCCATTTAGTTTATCTTCGATTCTTTGTAATTGACTCCCAAGTTTTTCTAGCCTTTCGTTAGATCTGACTAGTTCAGATTGTATAAGTGCTATTTTTTTGGAGTAGTCATAAAGTAGAAATGTAGTAATTGCTACTGGAAATCCTAGAGATGAAATGGCGGGCACTAAATCGGTCATAAAATATCTAATTCATTAGTAAAAAGAAATTGCCACCTGATGATTTATCTTTAATCGTTAAATCATTTCTGGTGTTATATGAACCATAAAGTGAGGCACTAACTGAACCTGTAAGAGATCCTGAATAGTCAATGTTGATTCTTCCTCGGCCTCCAGCACCACCACCACCACTACCGCTGCCTCCACTTGAAGCTGCTCCACCGACTGTAGTAATTTTGTCAGTTCCCAAATTAACATCTACACATTTGAGAAGTAGTGATCCTCCAGCAGATCCACCACTTCCACCTGAGCCAGATACGGCTGAGCTTATACCATCTGTTCCTGACAAATTAACTAAGCCAGATGAAAAATCTACATTTTTAGCAACAATTATTAGTCCAGCTCCACCAGCTCTACTATCTTGACCTCTATTTCCTGTTCCACCACCTGTGCCTCCAGCAGCTCCTAGGGATAAAATAACTAAATCTGATGCACCATAAGTCCCGCCACCTGTACCACCAGTCCTGCCAGTGCTACTATTTGATCCATTTCCTCCTCCAGTAGCGTTTCCACCACCACCTCCACCAGCAGCATTACCAGAGCCACCTTCTCCTCCTCCACCACCAGAGCCATTGGCTGCAGTTGATTTAGTTCCAGATACATTTGGATAACTCCCACCTTGTTTACCTGTAGTACCTTCGTCAGCGGGAGA
>CAZXCF010000049.1:0-3303 GCA_964638995.1 Candidatus Woesearchaeota archaeon
TAAAAAGCAAATATTTAAGAAAGCTAAAAGAAACAAAAACAAAATTAAAACAATTAAAAAAATTAATGCCTGAACCCGAAATTCCAAAGATCTTAAGGGAAAAGGAAATAAAAGGGGAAAGTAAAAAGAAAACTTCGAAAAAAACAATGCCAAAAAAAACAACACTTGATCAAGAATTAGAAGAGATTCAAAAAAAATTAAGAAGATTAGAACAATAGATTTTTTAAAACATTAATTCTTAAAATAAACATGAAAAGACAAGAATTGATTAAGGCATATATTGATTTTTTCAAATCAAAAAAACATAAAGAAATAAAAAATTCTTCTTTGATTCCAGAAAATGATCCAACTGTTTTATTTACGACTGCAGGCATGCATCCGTTGGTTGCATTTTTATTGGGGCAAAAACATCCTCAGGGAAAAAGATTAGTCAACGTTCAGAAATGTATAAGGACGGGAGATATTGATGAAGTGGGTGATGGAACGCACCATACCTTTTTTGAAATGTTGGGCAATTGGTCTCTTGGAGATTATTGGAAAAAAGAATCGATTAATTATAGTTACGAATTTTTAACAAATATTTTAAAGATACCTAAAGAAAAAATATCAGTAACATGTTTTAAAGGAATTAAAGAAAAAAACGTCCCAAGAGATATAGAAGCAGAAAAAACTTGGAAAAAACTTGGAATAAAAAAAATAAAATTTCTTGGAAAAAAAGACAATTGGTGGGGGCCTGCAGGTAAAACAGGCCCTTGTGGTCCAGATACTGAAATTTTTATCAATGATGTAGAAATTTGGAATAATGTTTTCATGGAATATAATAAAGAAAAATCTGGAAAATATTCCGAAGCAAAACAAAAAAATATTGATACGGGAATGGGCGTAGAAAGAACTCTTGCCATGATGAAAGGAATAAAAGACAATTACTTAACAGAGTGTTTCAAACCCATAATAAAAAAAATTGAAGAACTATCAAAAAAACAATATGATAAAAACAAAAAGACAATGAGAATAATTGCAGACCATGTTAAATCTGCAGTGTTTATTGTTAATGATGGGGTTTCTCCAGGAAACAAAGAACAAGGTTATGTTTTAAGAAGATTAATTAGAAGATCAGTAAAATACGGAATGGAACTAGGCATTAGAAAGTTTGTAAAAGATATAGCGCATTCTATTTTTGTAATTTATACTGATTATAACTTTGACAAAAAAAGAATTTTAGAAGAATTGATTGTGGAAGAAGAAAAATTTCTTAAAACATTGGAAAAGGGTTTAAATAAATTTAAAAAACTAACAAAAGACAAAAAAGAATTATCTGGAAAAGATGCTTTCTTATTATATCAAAGCTTTGGTTTTCCTGTTGAAATGATAGAAGAAGAATGTAAAAAAGAAAAAATAAAATTCTCTATAAAAGAATATGAAAAATATTTGGAAGGGCATAAAAAATTATCTCAAACAGCTTCATCAGGGAAATATAAATCGGGATTGGCAGATAGTTCTGAAGCAACCACTAAACTACATACTGCAACTCATTTATTATTAGAATCTCTTAAAAAAATCCTAAAAGACAAATCAATAATACAAAGAGGATCAAACATTACTCCAAAAAGATTAAGATTTGATTTTAATTTTCCTAGAAAAGTTGAAAAAGACGAATTAAAAGAAATAGAAGATTTGGTAAACAAAAAAATAGAAGAAGGCCTTAAAATTACAAAAGAGGAAATGTCTCCAGAAAAGGCAAAAGAGAAAGGAGCAATTGGAACTTTCGGTGCAAAATATGGAGAAAGAGTCTCCGTTTATAAAATAAATAATTTTTCAAAAGAGATTTGTACAGGTCCGCACGTAGAAAATACAAAAGAACTCGGACACTTCAAAATAATAAAAGAAGAATCTTCTAGTTCGGGTGTTAGAAGAATAAAGGCAATATTAGAATAACTATTTTTTCAAAAGCTTATCAATCTTCCTTTCAATTCTTTTCATATCATGTTTAATTTGATAAAGTTCTTTCATTTTTTTTCTCGTAACAATTAAACTAACAATATGAAAAATTATCCATAAAATTATAAATGCGCCTACAGTTTTAATCCAAACACCTATGCTTAATATACTTTCAAAAATTTCTAGCGGAAGATTAATCGCCTCTACCATAAATTAATTAACGGACACATGTTTAAAAAAGTTTATAATCGAATCCCGTACTTTTGATTTAATTTATTCCATTTTTTAGATTGAAAATAGTTCAGTTTTTTTCCATCGAATATTTTTTGTCTTAATCTAATAAAATCTCGAGCATCTTTAAATTCTTCAACATTTTTCAAAGATTCACCTTCTGCAATCCTATAAATTTCATAGTTATTTGATAAAAAGCCAAAATCAGAATAATAACCCCTGCTGTCACTTAAAATTGCAGGGGAGGTTGTTTCAATAAAACAAATTCCTGTATTATTTAAAGAATATTCATTAGGACAATCAATACCTAAAACTTCATGATTTTCGTCGGGATAATAAATTCCTGAAACACCGTAACCTAATTCTTTCAATAAAAAAGCTAATAAAGCGGTTTTTTCTTCACATACTCCTTCATTAAAAAACAAAACCTCATAAGGATATCTTGAATAATCAATTTCGTGCCCTCTAAAATTAATAGTTTTATTAGATTTCTTGTAAGGAATATTTTGAACTAGACTAATTGCAATTCTTACTTGATTTTTTTTAGAATTTGGAGCTTTATTTTTAATTGTAACTATTAAAGGTATTAAAAATTCTTTTTGAAGATCATTATTTACTCGAGATAATTTAAAATCCCTACGGTAATTCTCTACATTATCTGTCTCTTGAGAAATATTATTTAAATGGCTAAGAACCCCTTTATACACTTCTAAAGATAGATTTTTTTGTTTTCCTTCTAAAATATAATTCAGTTCAACATTTTTTAGGCCCTTCCTATATTTTTCTTTGCAAAAATAATCTCCACAACCGCATTTATCAGAATTGAAAATCAAAGTGCCATTATCGCAATAAAAACCCTTGTAAAAAGAACATTCCCCATAAGAAGTCCCATTTTCACAGATCAAAATTTCTTTATCAGAAGAAAAAATTTTATTCATAAGACCTGATTTCTTTGATGATCTAAAGATTGGAATTAAAGGTTTTGTATCAAAAGATTTTGAGGAAGAAATCAATAGTTTAATGATTGAACTGGAATTAATTTCCACCACCGTTGAAGATGAAATAAAAGAAGGAACAAATAGACGGGAAAAAGTCAAATGGTTTCATTTGCATGGCGAAAGCAGGAGTTCTTTG
>CAZXCF010000050.1:0-3117 GCA_964638995.1 Candidatus Woesearchaeota archaeon
ATCTTGTTGCAAAGCAACCCGGACAACAAGTTGTCTGGATGTAATGAAAAGGCGGCTCACCTACCATGTGTAGAATCTCGGAATAACTGGCCCTGAATCAGGTCTGGATTTTCGAATTCATTTAGACGGGCTCGTCGGGTTTTCGGATTATACGGACCTTATGGTATAAGGGGCGGGCACGGAAAAAAGTGGGGCGACAGCTTTGCCGAGCTGTCGCCCCGGATCATTTTACGGCCTGTTACGGCCCAAAGGTGTGAGCCATGATAATCTCCCTGCCTGTCTCGATCAAGAAGATTCATCGCCTCGGCCGCGATTTTCCCTGGCCGCGCCCCGGTTCCTGTCCGGTCTGTCATAGCGGTCGTCTCTGGGGCCACGGCTTTGTTCTGGCCTATTTTGACGATCTGCCGGAAGGCCTATGGCTTCGGCGGTATCGTTGTCCTTTGTGCGGGTCGGTTCACCGTCTGAAACCCGAAGGTTACTTCCGTCGTTTCCAGGCGTCCGTATCGACTATTCGAGGGGCCATCGAGCGCCGCCTGATCACCGGCCGGTGGCCGCCGGGGGTCTGCCGGGTCCGCTGCGCCCAATGGCTGAAGAATCTGAGCCGCCAGGTGATGGCGCGCTTGGGGCGGTCGTATATGGGCCGGTTGTTGTGCGGTTTCGACCGGCTGATCCGCCTAGGTGCGATTCCGGTGACCCGGTCTCTTTAAACCGGGAATCCGCGCCGTTTGCATGATCTCTACCCAAGCGTTTCATTGGCGCGGTTCCCGAATTGGGATAGCCCTCCTGAAAACCCAAAAACAGGAGGACCATCCATGGATGAAGACCAAAAAAAAGAAGTGGCCGCGTTTCGTTTCGGGGTGATTCACGACCTTATCGGCTCGGTGAGGCTCTTGCCGGGTGAAAAGGAGCGGTTGATCCGGGAGAAGTGCGGGCGAAAGTGGTCGATTCCCCATTCACCGCGGACGAGGATCGCCCGGAGCACGATACTCAGATGGGTCAAGTTGTATCGGGAATCCGGCGGGCGTCTGGAATCCTTGCATCCCCGGGAACGGGCCGACCGGGGCCGGAGTCGGAGCCTGGATGAGGAGACCGCGCTGTCCCTGGCCGGGCTCCGGCAACAGATGCCTCGGGCCACGGTCCCCATGCTCATTCATGAGATGGAGGAGCGAGGCCTGGTCAGCCCGGGAATCCGGCTGAAGACGGCTAGCGTGTATCGTTTTCTGCATGGCCGGGGCCTGATGGAACGGACCGTCCAGCCCGTGGACCGCCGCAAATTCGAAGCCGAGCTGCCCAACGACCTCTGGCAGAGCGACTGCATGCATGGACCGTATGTGGACGTGGAGGGTAAAAAGCGAAAGACCTATCTTCTCGCCTTCATCGACGACCATTCCCGGCTGATTCCCCACGGCGAATTCCATCTCTCCGAAGGACTGACCGCTTATCTTTCCGCTTTGAAACAAGCCCTGTCGGGACGGGGGCTGCCCCGCAAGCTCTACACCGACAACGGACCGGCCTTCCGGTCCAAGCACCTGGAGCAGGTCTGTGCCTCCCTGGGCATCGCCCTGATTCATTCCCGGCCCTACAAACCCCAGGGGCGGGGCAAGATCGAGCGCTTCTTCAAGACGGTGCGCATCCAGTTTCTGCCCGGCTTTCAGGGAAACACCCTCGACGAACTCAATGAAGCCTTCACCCTCTGGCTAAGCGAGGTCTACCACGCCCGAACCCACAGCGCCACCGGACAGTCGCCCTTTGAACGATTTACCGCGCACATGGAGTGCCTCCGGCCCGCGCCCGAAGATTTAGGGGACCATTTCCGCAAGGCCGTGCGCCGGAAAGTGGCCAAGGACCGCACCATCAGCCTGGACGGCCGGATTTATGAAGCGCCGGTCGATCTGATCGGAAAACAGGTCACCGTCCTGTATCACCAAGGCGATCCCCGGCGGATCGAAGTCCGACTCAACCAAACCTCATACGGCTTCCTCAAGCCGGTCGACCTGCACGTCAACGCCCGGGTCAAACGGGACAAGAACCGGGACCTGGCCATCGACGATGAAAAGACCGACCCCGGTTACCGGGGCGGGAGTCTCTGGGGGAAAGGGGAACAAGGATGACCCAAGCGTATCGAGCCTTTTTCGGCCTGAAAAGGGAACCCTTTCCCTCCGGCCTGGACATCGAGGATATCTATCCCGCCGCCGACCTCGGACCCGTGGCCCAACGCTTTGATTACGCCGTCCGGCTGGGCGCCGTCGGCCTGCTGACCGGTGAAATCGGATCGGGCAAGTCCACCGCCCTGCGATACGCCGCCTCCAGGCTCCACCCCTCCGAATATCGCGTCTTCCATTTGACCGCCTCCTCCGGGTCCATCCTCGAATTCTACCGACTGTTGCTGGGGGAAATGGGCATCGAATCGGCAAGCCCCTCCCGGGCCTTCCTCATCCGGACCATCCGGCGCGAAATCCTCGACCTGGCATGGGGCAAAAAGATCAAACCCGTCCTGATCGTGGATGAAGCCTCCCTCATGAGGCTCGACGTTTTCGCCGAACTTCACACCCTCACCCAATTCGAAGGCGATGGGAAGCATTACCTGCCCCTCATCCTGGCCGGACAGAACAACCTCGTCGACCGACTCGTGTACCGCGCTTCCATGCCGCTGGCCTCACGAGTCGTGGCCCGAAGCCATCTGGAAGGCGTCGACCGACGGGAAATGGAACAATACCTCCGGCATCATCTCAAAATCGCCGGTGCGAACCGGAATCTTTTCGAGGAAACCGCCGTCACGGCGATTCATCAGGGCTCCGGCGGACTCTTTCGGAAAGCGAACCACCTGGCAAGGGGCGCGCTCATCGCGGCGGCGGCGAATCAACAAAGCATCGCATCCGCTGAACACGTCCGAATCGCCGCCACCGAAGTCTTCTGATTCGAAACCAAAACCAAAGGGGCCGGTCTGAAAACCGGCCCCAACACTCGGCCCCCGAAAACGGACCAAACAATGTGAAAATTCTCTGCGGCTGTCCCAATTAATCAGCAAATACCTGTCCACTTAATCCGAAAGCCTACAAGGCGGAGCCTCCAAGACATGGCGTCCCCAGGCTGGAGCCTGGGAACGAGAACATCTTC
>CAZXCF010000051.1:0-2810 GCA_964638995.1 Candidatus Woesearchaeota archaeon
ATGTACTGATCGTGGCCAGCCCAGCGCCTCTGACGGAGCTGGAGCGTCTGCTGGAAGCGCTCCCTCTGCCCCGCGTGGCCGACGATGCCGCGTCCGTTCGCCTGGATCCCAATGCCGTGGCGGGCCTGAGGGGTATCGGCACGCTGGTAGAGGAGCAGACCCCGCGCGCGGTTGCCACGCCAGGCGGGGGCGCCTCCCCTGGCGCGGGCGCTTCCCCGAGCGTGGGCGCCTTCAGCTTCGCCCGGCGCCTCGCCGCGCAGCCCGAGCAGCATCGCGGCATCTGGTTACGCCAGATCGAATTGCGCAATCCCCACGGGGCCGAATCCCAGTAGGCCCGCGCCGGCACGATCCTCGCGTTGCGCGCCGGGAGCCCGCCCGTTAACCTTCTTCCAGGCAGTGTGATCTCCGGCTTGGGCATCGGCTACGACACGGATCGTTCTCGGGAGGGTGTCTTTATGTGTGCTGGGCGACCGGCTCGATCTCTGGCGTTTTCGGTACTGGCACTCTCGTTGCTGCTGTCTACCTGTCTGTGCGACGAAGCGGGCGCCGCAGACACCCCCGCGGAATCGGGCACCGAAGCCAACGTGGAAACGCCTCCCGCCGAACCGGGCACCGAAGCCAACGTGGAAACGTCGCCCGCGGATTCGGTCACGGTCGTTCGAGACCTTCTCGATCACTATCAGCACGAGGAAGCCCGAGCCCTCCTCGATCGCTTGATACCGAGGTTCCGGTCCCGGTACGGACCGATGTCTCCTCAGTTGGGCGAAGCGTTGACTCTGAAGGTCACCTACCTGTGGCAAACCGGTCAGAGTCAGGCCCCGGAGACATTGGCGCTCGCCGAACAGGCCCGCGAGATCATGGAAACCGTCTACGGCGCGGACCAGCCTGAGGTAACCCTCAGTCTCTTCAACCTCGGTGTCATCCACACGATCGGGGGGAATCACAAGATCGCCGAGCCCCTCTTCGAGAAGGTGCTCGCCATCCGCGAGGCTCACCTGCCGCCCGATCACCATGAGATCGCCTCAGCCATCAATGCGCTGGCCAACGTTCGGTTGTACGCGTCCGACTTCGCCGGCGCCCTGGAGATGTACCAGCGCGCCCTGGCGATGGCGGAGGAGGCCCGGGGACCGCTTGATCCGCAGGCCGTCTCCGTGCGGGGCAATGTCGCGCAGTCCCTCATCCAGCTAGGCCATTACGACGAGGCGCGTTCCCTGCTCGAGCGTCAGATCCAGCTCCTGGAAGACGCGGATCTGATCACCGAGGACTTGGGTCACGCGTACAGCCTGCTCGCCCAAATCTACGATACCTTCCATGACTACGAAGAAGAACTGCCTCTGAAGATCCGCAGTCTTGCCATCCGGGAGGCCGTCCATCCGGAAGGCCACTATCGGATTGCCACGGCCAAGCTCAACCTGGGGTCTTGCTACCATCGGCTCGGCCGGCTCGAGGAGGCCCGCCGGGAAGTGGAAGCCGCCCAAACCATGTGGGAGGCGGCGTTCGGTCCGGATCATTTGAACATCTCGAACTTCCAGGAAGTCTTGGGACAGATCGCTTACGAACAGGGCCGCGTGGGCGAAGCCAAGGCCTGTCACGAGCGCGCGCTCGAAATCCGGGAGAGTGTGCTCGGCCCAGACGATTTCCTGCTGGGCGAGATTCTCAAGTCCCTGGCACGGGTGGCCGTGATCGAAGGACGGTATGCGGATGCCGAGGCTTACCTCGATCGCGCAGTCGGCATCGGCAGCCTGCAGGTAGGGGAAGACCATATCTGGACCACGTCGTGGGAACATGAGTTGGCGCTCACCCAGTTCCTGGGAGGCAAGACCCGGGAGGCTGCCCAGACCGTCCTCCGCGTAGAACAGAAGACCCGCCAGAACTTGCTGCTGTCCTTGCGAACCATGCCGGAGCGGCAGGGGCTGGAATTCGCGAAGAGACGCCTGGTCACCCTGGATCTGCTGCTCTCGATGCTGAAGCATTACGACGACGGGGCCTTCCGAGAGGCCGCCTGGGATGCGGTCATCCGCGCCCGCGCCGTGGTTCTGGATGAGATGGCCGAACGGACGCGGAGAGTGGCCCTTGCCGGTCGGGAAGATTCCACGAGTCTGAAGGCCTACCGCGAGGTGGGCATGCGACTGGCCAACCTCCATGTTCGTGGTCCCGGTGATCTGAGTCCTGAGGACTACCGGCACCGATTGGATGAGACCCGCCGCGAATTCGAACGAGCCCAGCGAGCGTTGGCTCATGGACGATCGCTGTCCACTGACGAAGGGGACGCTGAGACCATCGGGCGCGAGAGAGTCGCCGAGGCCCTTCCCCGTGGTTCGGCGCTCGTGAGCTACATCTTGTACGAGCAATACGAGCCAGGGCAGGCGCCCGGGGATGGTGGCCAACTGGTCTATCGTGCATTCATCCTCTCGCCCGGCCGGCATGCGATCGAGACCATCTCTCTGGGAAACGCCCGCGAGATCGACGCCAGCATCGCGGCCTGGAAGGACGAGGTCTCGCTTGGTCCTCTGCGCGCGGATCGCGCAGATCCGCAGGGCTTGTCTGAGTACCGGCACGTCGCCCAGAAGCTTCGCACCTTGTTGTGGGACCCGGTCGAACCCTGGGTCGGTGCCGCAGAGCAAGTCTTCATCGTTCCCGACGGGCAGATCCATGTCGTGAATCTGGACGTCTTACCGTTGGGAGAAACCGAGTTCCTCATCGATCATGACCGGTCGTTTCACTACCTGTCGGCGGAACGGGATCTGGTTCCATCACTCTCGGAAGCAAGTGCCGAAGGGTCAGCCCTGGTCATTGGAGCACCTGATTTC
>CAZXCF010000052.1:0-2654 GCA_964638995.1 Candidatus Woesearchaeota archaeon
AAATTTTAAAAAGATAACACCTCTTACGACAAATTTGTAGATGTAATAGGTGTTATATTCAATTTGTCCCTCGCTGATTGATAAAAAAACGGAAGCCCCCAGTCCTTCGGACAGATAGTCTCGGCTTCGCCTCGCAGAAAAACTTCTCTTAACCGACCAACAAAAACTCAAAAAAATGCTTCGCACTTTTTCTAACAAAGGTTAAGAGGTTCGTTATCACTCACGCAAATTTTTCTATTTATTAGGAGGAGTTCTATTTTAATTCACTTTTGATTTAACCAAAGACGGAATTTCATAATTTGAAATAAATAATTCTTTCCCTTTTCCTGCATTTTTTTGTTTATAATTATTCATCCCATATTGAAGTTGCCAAATATAAATATTTGCAAAATTAAATAATTCTCTAACTTCGGAACAGTCATCATAAGTGATTAACCATTTATGTTTGCATTTTTTCATATCTTCTGCAAATTTTGAATGATTAAAACCTTCGTGTAAACAACCATTTTTGCCATAGAGTTTAGATTTTGTTGTAGTATAATATGGAGGATCTAAAAAAATAAAAACCTTTTCTCCCTCTTTTGAAAGAACTTTCTCGTAGTCTTCATTAGTTATTTTTGTTTCTTGTAAAATTTTTGAAGCTTTTTTTAATCTTTCAATAGATGAAATTGTAAATCTTTGATTAAATGCTAAATTTGAATATCCTCCCGATTCTGCTAACCCTGAAAAAGTTATTCTATTCAAAACAAAAAATCTAACTGCTCTTTCAAAATCGCTTATATTTTCCGTTTCTAATAAATCTTTATGTAATTTTTTCCCGTCTTTAGAAGTTTCTTTAATTTTTTTAATTTCGTCAAAAAGATTATTTGCTTCATCTCGGCAATATTTCCAAAATAAATACAATTCCTTATTTATATCATTAATCCAAAATTTTGCTGTTGGATTAATCTGTTTTAATGCGAAAAAAACAGAACCTCCTCCAACCATTGGTTCTCTAAATTCCTTAAAATTTGGAACTATTGGAAGAATCTGTTTTAACGCTCTTGATTTCCCCCCCGGGTATCTCAAAGGACTTTTAATAGCAGGAATTTTCATTGTAAGACCTCGCCATTTATACTAACAATAAAATTATTTTCCTTAGATTCCTTTTTTAGATTTTGTATGAATTCTTTATTCTTCTCTTTAAATTTTTCAAAATTGAATTTTTTTGATGTTGTTAATTTTAAAAGAGGTTTTACATTATAGGTTTTACCATTAATTAATGCCTTTTTGAGATTAGTAAAAATATTCATTTTTATTAATCCATCTTTAATATCTGCAGGAGATGGAAGACTATCCTTTGTTGTATGTTTCGCCTCAATCAAAAAAACATTATTTCCTTCAATCCTTGATTCATCACAAGTAAAAAAATAGTTACCTTTTAGGTAGTTTGTTATGGTCAAAGTTGCCTTACTACCATCAACATTTTCGTGTAGTTGTGTAAAACTACTTTCTCTTTTTTGCGCAGATTTTGCTAAAAATCTTGAATGTTGCATAAACATTTTTTTATTTTGTTTTAATCTCTCAATTCTTTTTCTTCCAGAAGATTCAGAATGCATTTCAACTCCTGTATTTTCAGATATTTTTTTATATGCATTTAAAGCCTTTTCCCCAATTGTCCAAATCTTATCAATTTGTTCTAAATTCCAATGGAGTGCATCAGATTGATAATTTAATAAATTTTTAATTTCTCCCTTTATTTGCCCATAATTAAATCTTTGGTTAGTGATTTTATTTCCATTTTTATTTCCATATTTAGAACTTTTTTCAGCAGAGTCATAATATGAGATAACAACATAAATCCCTAACAAACTCATTAAAGAAATTGTGTCCCATTGAAGAAAATCTCTATCTCCGTCTTTTCCTTCATCTTTGAATATAGGGATTATGGTTATCTTTTTCCCTGAAAAAGAAAGAGTATCATAAACCCTTGCATACGGATAAGACCTTGTTCTCTTTGCAGATACCCAAGAACTTACAGCAACTTCATTATTTTTGTCTATATCTAATAAAAATGATGATTCTCTTGCAAGTGCAAAATCAAAATCGTTCCAATTATATTTTTTTAAATTTCTACAAAGAAATGGAACATATTTCATTCCGATTATTTTCCCGCTTATATTTAGGATTGTCATTTTTGATTCTCCTCTTTTAATTGATCTTCCATCATAATTTCAAATTGCCGAGAAATTAATAAGCCTTTCTTCTTGCAGAGATTTTTATATTTCTCATAAGTTTTTGAATTAACTCTTAATGTGATATTTTTAGATTCTTTCATAAATATATTTATCCACAAATATTTATAAATATTTCTATAATAGAACTCCTCCGTCTTCTTTTTTAGAAAAAAAGAAGCAAAAAAAGGGGGGCTTCCTAAAAAACTGCGAGGGACAAACTCTAAAATTTTGCCTTCGGCATCGTTGCACTAAATTTTAGGTCTTCCCTTTGGTCAGACGAATATAACAGCGATTAAAGAGTTCCGAAACCTTGCAGGTTTCTCCACCCAAATTTTTTTCTCAGCTCTCACTCACTTCGTTCGTGGAGGAGAAAAAAACTTCCCTTAATCGCGATGTTATATTCAATTTTTGAGAATGCCTATAAGTTAGAGTTAAAAC
>CAZXCF010000053.1:0-2498 GCA_964638995.1 Candidatus Woesearchaeota archaeon
GTAGGTGAGAATAAGACCACATGTTTAAAATATATGTCAACTGACACTTCAGTAATTTTGAAATTATTTTTCATAATATTAGTTGCATTATTGTTGAAATAATGCTATTTTTATGAAGTAAACCCCCAATAGTACACAACAAGTTTGGTTAACAAAGAAATCTATTAGGGTCATGAAATGACGAGGAAAAAAAGAAGATTTTCACGTGAACTTAAAGGGGTTCAGTCCATACCCATAAAAATCAAGCTTATTTTCTTTAAAATACTTCTTATACACTTCTTCCATGAAAAAATTAAGCGCTATTTGATCAGCTCTTTTTGCATCATATCGTAACCATTCAACAGGAATCTGATGAACTTTTTTTTTCAATTATACAATAAATGTGTTCAAGTAAATATCCATCGCCATCAGCTGCCGTGTCCTGGGATACCTCCCCGGATGCCGCCATCCCCTGAAGGGACGAACCCGAAGTGATGCCAGTCACTGATACCACCTCTTATTATTATGCCGTGTGCCCGCAAGCCTTCTTGCCTTGTTTAATTGGAGGCAAGAAACCCTCTGCAGGGCAACACAACGGATACCTTCGGAAAAGAATCTTTATTCTGATAGCTGTCATGAAAAAATATTATGATAAAAGCAGGGCAATCAGCCGTTTTCCTTTGGAAAGAATATTTTGATAAAAAGAAAGAAAAAAGTTTAGTAAGAAGATCTGAAAAACCGAAAGCGCCAAAAATCGGGGGTTCTTTCGATTGAATTAACCGGAGAAAACGACTATGGATCTGCTGGGTTTAACAACTCAACAGGAGAGATATTTAGGAGGAGATTTTGAGTTGAAGGTCTGTTGTTTTAGATGAACGGCGTTTAGTCAATTTTTCCATAATAATGCAAAAAATATATAAATGATTTGCGATATAGTGGAATATATGCGGCTGTCTGAAATAGAACTTGTGATATTACAACAAATTGCAAATGGAAACACCGATATTAAAAAAATAATAGAAAATCTTAATAAAGATTCGAGCAGAATTTATCGAACGAAAAATAGATTAGTCGAAAAAAATTTTATTGAATTTTCTCAAGGAAAAATTATTCCAAAAAAAACAACTCATATAACTCTTCTCTTTCAGCTGTTAATAGACTATCCAAACATAATCAATCTAATAAAAAATTCAGGGCTGCTTATTCTAACTGAGCTTTTAAATCCAAAAACAGTTGAAGAAATAAAAATGAATACAGGTTTTAAAAAAAGTATTATTTACAAAAAAATAAAGCAAGGTATTGATATAAACGCGATAATTAAAAAAGAAAAAAATAGATATATTATAAATAAAAAAATCTGGAAAGAATTAAAAGATTTCATAGAGGAATATAAAAAACTATACTTAACGACTGATCCTAGAGTTCCTACAAATTCAATAATTTATCATAAAAAACAAAATGAAATTGTTTTCTCAAACAAATCAGATCTCGATGCAACTCTTACAGCATTCTCAGCTTTTAAAAAATATGGTATAAAAATTCTGTTACCAAGAAATTATTATTATCTCCCAAAAAAGACATTATTAAAAGAAGAAATATTCAAACATTCACTGTATGTTGTTGAAAAGGAAAAAAATATCCGTAACTTAACATTTATCTATCTTTTTTATTTGAAAAATAAAAATGATCTTTTATCAATTAAACATCCAATACTTAAAAATCTAAAGCAGATATTAAAAGGGAAAAAAATCCCAGGATATCCATCATTAAAAGAATTAAGAGAAAAAGCTGAGATATATGATATCAGAATTTAAAGAACTTGAAAAATTATTTCAGGAAATAGATCAGCAACTTAAAACTGAGGTTAAAATCTATGTTATAGGTGGAGCTGCACTGCTATACCATGATCTAAAACCTGCAACAAAAGATATCGATATTATAACTATTGATGAAAATGAATATGATGCATTAAAAAACGTATTAAAATCGATTGGTTTTAAAATTAAAACACCTGCAGGTGTTTATATCAAAATGAATTTGAGTTCCATATTTGAAAGAGAAGATTTCAGAGTAGATATATTCCAAAAAACTGTTTGTAAAAAATTATGCTTATCTAACAAGATGGAAAAAAGAGCCATAAACGTATTTAATCTTAAAAATCTCAAAGTATTTTTATGCTCAAATGAGGACATATTCATATTCAAAAGTTTAACAGAAAGAGAAGGGGACCTGGAAGACAATATCTCGCTAATAAAACATGGTTTAAATTGGGATATAATCCTTGATGAAATAATTTTTCAGATAAAAAGGAACGGTCAAGATGTCTGGATAACATGGTTTGGTGAAAGAATAGATAAATTAGAGGAAAAAGGAGTCAATATTCCTTTTATGGATAAAATAAACAAGTTAAGAGACGAGTATTTCAAAAAACTTGAAAGAGACTTAAAGAAATAAATATAATTTTTATGTTGAAACGGAAAAAATTTAGATTTAAAAAAAATTTTAGGTGGATCTGCCGG
>CAZXCF010000054.1:0-2391 GCA_964638995.1 Candidatus Woesearchaeota archaeon
GTTTTTATCCGAAAACTTGATTTTACAGTCTTGTTTGAATATTTTTCTTTTTTTGAAACATCTTCTAAAACATTATTCACAATCCCTTCTAATTTAAAAACATCATACCTATTTTCAGGTATTTTATTATTAAGATGATACATATAGTGAGCAACAGAAGGATAATTTTCTAATTCGGTCATAACTTCTTTAGCGTTTTTCTGCCCAAATAAAGAACTACTCAACAAAGTTCCTGCAGTCAATAAACTTAGCCCTAAATTTTTTATTTTTCCCATATGAATTACCTAATAAATATAAGAAAAACAATATTATAAATGTTACTATTTTATAATTAATACTTAATTTTTCCAGAAACAACCCACATCTTCACATTTAGATTTTGTTTCAAATTTTTTGCAAAAATCAGAAGAGGGACTCAATAAAATATAGCTCCTAAAATTATCTAATTTCTTTTCCAAATCAAAAGTTCCAAAATATTCCACATCATAATTTACTCCTTGCATACTAAGAGTTCCTTTTCCAGAATAAAATTTATCTTCAGAATATTTGTGATCTCCTTCATTATCTGAAATTTCTACAGTTGCTGTTTCTCCATTTCCTATTAATTTGATAACATCTTCATTTGATGTAGGATCATTATTAAACTCTTTAACGTTAACTGAAAATTCTTCTCCTTCGCCTGTCATAAGAGTTTCATAGGGTTCCCCTCCCAAAGTCTGGACATAAATTGTTTTACTTTCATTTGGAGAAATACACTTTTCTTTCAAAATATTTTCATTATCTCCGCAAAAGAAATAGCCTCTCTCTCTTGCATCATTTTCATTCATGTTTTTAACATCTCCTTCAATGTAAACATTTCCTTCCCCACAACATTTTTCACAATTTTTTATTCCTAAAAATCCCGAAGCTGCAGCTTTCTGCTCTCCAGAAGATAGATCAGTACAAGTACAAACAGCTTTTTCTTTCAAAACTTCATTATTCAGACCACAATTATTTTCTTCGGGGATATTATTCAAATCAAATCCTTCTGGTTGAGTAGTTCCTTGAATAAACATGTCTAAACCAAGGTTATCGCAACATTGAGGACAGCTTAATCCTTCTTTAGAAATTCCAGATAAAGTATGATCAGTTTCAACATCAATACAGCTACAAACACGTAAACTTTTTTTGTCTGGAAGCTCTATTTCAACTTCTTTATCAATAGCCAAACATCTTATTGACAAAATACCGTCTTCAGTATATTTAATGATCTTAAATATTTTATTCAAAGGAGATTCTTTCAAACTTGTTTTTCCTGAAATAAATACTTCAGATCCCTCTTTAGAACAACACTCTTCACAATCTAAATCTTCTGATTCGCAAAAAGATCTTTTCTCTCCATCGTCACAAGTACAAACATTTTCTTCCTGATAAAAATCTTTAACTGGACAAAATAAAGGATTGTCATAAGCCAAAGTCCCTGCGCTAATTAATCCTGCTTTTTCTAAAAACTCTTTAACTTCTCCAATCACATTTAAACATTTTCTAGTTTCTTTAGGTTTTCCTTCTAAAATCCCGCATGAATTCAAATCAACACAAATTCTTGTACTAATTCCTTCCTCAGAACACTCGCTCCATTCAGAACATTCCCATTCAGGATTACATGGCTCTTCAACTTCTATCTTAGGATTTATTTTTATTTTAATTCTAACAATTTTTAAAATTTCTTCGTCTTCATCATAAACTCTAATTTCACCAGAATATTCTCCCAGAGGAATTTCTTGGGAAACATAAATTTCAATCTTTTCTGACTCTGATTCTTTAAGATTACTTATTTTATAATCGCTAAGACCCACATATTTCTTAATAGACTCATCAACTTCTAAATTTAAATTAAGTGTTTCTCCCCTCGTATTTATAACGCTAAATTCTTTTTTAGTTGATTGACCTTTAAATAATTCTACTTCAATTAAAGTAACAATATCAAAATCTTTGGAAGTTTCAACTATCGTAGTTCCACCTCCGCCTCCACCTTTTCCAACTCTTTCACAATTTTCATCAATTGCTTGATCACAATCATTGTCATAACCATCGTCACAAATTTCCGTTCCAGTAGACCATACATATTCATTAGAACCATAATTTCCATCACAATCATTATCTAATCCATCGCATAATTCAGGAGCCCCAGGATAAATACTAGAATCACTATCGTTGCAATCAGTATTATCGGAAACGTATCCACTCGGATTAGTACAATTTTCAGTTGTTGAATTTACATTTCCATAACCATCAGAATCTGCATCTTCATACCAAACCGGTTCTCCAATACAATCAGAATCGGAACTATCAACTAATCCATCACAATCATTATCTAATCCATCGCATAATTCAGGAGCCCCAGGATAAATA
>CAZXCF010000055.1:0-2368 GCA_964638995.1 Candidatus Woesearchaeota archaeon
CCATCATCAAAATTTTGTTGATCCATGCTATTCGGTAATTTATCATAATTTATTTTTTTAAGTTCATCTTTTAAAAGAGTGTGTTTACTCGTTTTAAGTATTTGATACATTATTTCATCGGTTTTGAGAACATGAGAACTTGGCATGAATCCTTTATGTCCGCAACTTGGACATTTCATGTTATGTTCGCCATCTTTTTCCATGAATTTTTGTTCGTTAACATATTGGTCTTTTGCACTGCAAAACAAGTTTTTACATCTGACTTTCATATGAGTTCTCTCCGAAAATTTCTAAATAGCAATTATCACAAAAATAAACATGATCCGTAAAATCAAAATTCATTAAGCAAGGATCATAAAGTAAGCCACATCTTGCACATTCAATTTTTCCTTCTGCATCTTTTTCCATTTCTTCAAATAGTAATCTTTTAGATACGCTCACTTTTTCCCCTCCACGATTTTTTTTTGTAAGTTCTTATTTATCGGCTGTAATTGTTCTTTCAAAAAAGTATTCTGGCGGAGTAACGCATCGATATGTTTCTGCGCAGCGATTAATTTTGTGTTAAGAACATTGTTTTGTTTCCGAAGGTTTTCGTTCTCCCGGATGGCGCTTCCAAACGTTGGAAGACTTCGGCTCATTTAAGCATCCTCCTGATGGTTTTGTTTCCATTCTTTGATCATTTCAACGATAAGTCGTTCAGGCATTAGTTTCCGAAGTGCGTTTCGTTCTGCTTTGCTCACGGCTTTTTGCACAGCGAAATCATCATTTTGTTTACCCCATCGAGTAGTCATTTGTTTAGCTTGGCTGCTTACACCCCACATTTCTAGGTTTTTTGCGACATCTACTGCTTTTACTTTGCAGATAAAAGAACCGTTCATTTCACTGATGACGGGTTCACTGCAATGAATATTTCCCATTTCGAGCGCTATTTGTTTTACTCCACTGTAACTAAGCCCGGTTACATCCCGTCCTCCTTGTTTGAAGCTATATACGAATTGTTGTATGACGTTTCCTTTCATTTCTGCAAGTATTTGATCTTCATCTCGGCGTTCCATGATAGTAAATGGTGAATCCCGGGATGCAATATTGGATTCACCATTGTTTATATCATGGACAGACGATCTTTGAGGAATTTTTGAAGTGGGAATAGGTATTATTTCAGGTAGATATTTTTGTAGTTTAGGATGAGTTGTTAGATAAGTTATATGTTTACAGGTTCCGTTTTTTGTCCGATGTTTGAAGTCAGGGCAAGTGCAGGTTTTGTTGATAGGGTCTACAGTATATTTCCCACCGGTTTCGAGGTTTATGAGATGTATTTTTTCGTTGTCAGTCGGCATCCAGGTGTATTTGTTTTCAGGATCTGTGTAGGGTTTATCGATCATTGTATCCCTCCGTTTAGTTTTGTTTTCCATCGGTGTGTTCGACTGTTTTTGTTGATGATCATACATTTTTGTGTTAGATCTTCGTTGATGATTTTTCCCATGAGGCTATTACAATAAGTAAGAGGGATGTCTTTTGTTTTGAAGGTGAAGTTGTATCCTAATTTGTTGTATCTGTTGTTTATCCATGTGACAATATCTTTTTTGATCTTTTTTTTATCATGTTTAGCATAACGATAACTCATTATTTTTCCTCCTGTTTTTTCCCCTTTTTTGTTGAGACAGTGGCAAATACGCGGATAAGGAAGCAAAAAAAACCGGTCACCAGACCACTGTCTCAACAGTTTTTTAGGGGCAAAGGGAATAGAAGTATCTGGTGACTCTGAATTTTTAGTTGATTTAGATGAAATGGATGGATTTGACGGGGCCACGTTTTCAACGTGTTTTTTTAAAAAAAGAATAGAGGAGGAAGGGATTTCTCTATTTGGGATGCATTGAACCCCGTCATGTTGAGTTTTTATGAGTATTCCATTATGCAGTTCCCATTTAGTTAGTTTCATCGGAGGCCTCCTTTGTAGTAAAGTATTCCTATGAGTAAAAAATTGATGAAATGGGATCCTAAAAGTAGGGTTGTTAGGAGGAGGGAGAAACTCCCGATGATTTTCAGGTTTTTTTGAAAGTTTTTCATCCATCTTTCCTCAAAGATAGTTTTTTTTTGGGGATTCCTTCATCCACCCATGGTTCAGGAATCGGTTTTTTGTTAGTCTGATTTTTGTTTTGTTTGTTTTTTTGAAAGTTTTTCATTCATGATCCTTATTTTTTTGATGTGTTTGCTTTCGTTGTATGTCATGTTCTGTCTCTCCTGTTTGCTTCGTAGAGGTAGAAGGTGCTGAATACGGTGAATACGTCGGTTGTGTAGGGATATTTTTTTTCGTTCATTGTTTTCCCTCTTTTTTTCCGTTGATGAAGTCTATGTTTTGTTGGGTGAG
>CAZXCF010000056.1:0-1841 GCA_964638995.1 Candidatus Woesearchaeota archaeon
TTCCTGGGTTCAGAATACTTCTACTAGTTGGGATTATCAGAGATTAAAGAGTTTGGAGATTTTTCCTTTAGCATTAACCTGGCCTTCTGTTTCTCCTGGTGGAGAGAATGAGACATCAAGTAATGATCCTACTGTTGTGAATAATACAGGGAATTATAACGGGACAGTTACTATTACTGGGGCGGATTTGTTAGGGGAGACAGATTCTGAGCAGATTATATATGCGGGTAATTTTACTGCGAGTGTTTCCACTTCTGGAGATTCTCCTCCTAATACCGAGTGTGGAGGGAATCAGATGCAGAATAATACTGCTACTACTATTAGTAACTCTGTTGCTAATCGGGGGAATTTATCTGCTGGGGGTGGGCAGGAGGAGATTTATTATTGTTTAACTAATGTTCCTTCAATATCATCTCAAACTTACTCAACTGACCAGGGAGGTTCATGGACTGTTGGGTACGGGAATTAAAATGAAGAAATTACTATGCTTGTTAATGATTGTATTTTTATCTAGCTTTGTTTATGGGTTTGGGGTTGGGAATTATTATAGTTCCAGACCTATAGTTATGAAGAGAGGGGAGGTAAAAGTAGTGGAGGTTTTGGAGTTGCAGAATATGAAGTCTGAGGATGATGTTAAGGCTAGGTTAGAAATAGTTAATGGGGAGAATATAGCCAGGTTGAAAGAGGATGAGTTTTTAGTTGAGGCTAATTCTTATGATACTATGGTCCCTATTAAGATTAAGATTCCTAAAAATATGTCTGCAGGGACTTATAGGGTGGAGATATTTACTAAGACTATGCCTCCTGAATCAGGAGGGATGGTTACTATGGGGGTTGGGATGGCTTCATCATTTAATGTTTTAGTTTCTGAGGAGACGGCCGAACCTTCAATTCCTTATATTTGGATTTTAGTTGTAGGGATAGTCATTCTTTTAGTTGTGATTGGGTTAGTTATTAGGATGAAGAGAAAGTAGTTCAGAATATAAATATTTTTATACCTAACTTTTCTATAACTTTTATGAGAAGATTATTAGGTTTAGTTTTAGTTTTGTTAGTTTTTCTTAGTTTGGGGGTTTTTGGGGGTGGTTCTAATTCAACTTTTAATCCTAATCTTAACTCTACTTTAGATGATTTTAGGGAGAGGTTAGATAAAAGTCAGTGGGATAATTTTAATTTTAGAGAGGTTGTTAAAGAATTGAAGGAGAGTAAGAAGATTGATAGGGAGTTAATTAAGAAGTTTGATTCTAATGAGAGAGTTAGGGCGATTGTGGTTTTGGAGGGAAAATTATCAAGTAATCTTACTAGGAGGATTCCTGCTGTAAATAAGATTCAGAAGAGAGTTTTAAATAAGTTAAATCAAGATGATTTAAACAGGGGATTTAAGATTTTACATCAGTATAAGGCTATAAATGCTTTGGCAATAGAGACAAATCCGAGAGTTTTGAAGGTTTTAGAGAAGCTTCCTCAGGTTAAAAGTGTTCAGAATGATGATGTCTTCCACCCCGTTTTATCTGAATCAGTCCCTTTAATTGAGGCAGATTATGTCCATTCCTCCCTGGGAATTCAGGGTTATACGGGAGATGGCCAGACCATCTGCATAATTGATACCGGGGTTGACTATACCCACCCCGATATTGGGGGGAGCAGTTGCTCCCTAACTTACCAGGAAGAAGTTTTAGATACACCTGTTGAGTCTCCTCATCCCCCGGAAGGAGATTCAATAATATTTCCTTATGAAGAAGAGATAATCATGGAGGGTTATGAAAATATCGCTGTTCATTTTGAAAGATTAGATCTTTTAGAAGGGGGATCCACTTATTCTTATTTAGAAATTATGGATG
>CAZXCF010000056.1:1851-2361 GCA_964638995.1 Candidatus Woesearchaeota archaeon
AATAAAAAAAAAAGGGTATCCCGACATTTCAGTTTATTTTGAATACTTAGAAATTTTGAAAGAGGGTTTAGAAAAGATAAAGATTAAAGATGGGAAGGATAATGTTATCCAAACTATAGAGAGTGGCGAAGTTTTTTCTATGCCCGATTATTGTGATGATTTAACTTCTTCTGGAGGTTTTTGGAGTATAAGTGTTCCTGGAGATACGATAAAGATAGAGTATTATTCTTATGATATGGGATCTTATGAACCCTGTGGGGGATACATAATTTCCAAGGTTAGGAGAGGTTCCTGGAATGATTGCGGAGATTTTCTAGGAGGATATGATTATTCAAATACTGATGATGACCCTATGGATGATGTGGGGCATGGAACACATGTAGCTGGAATAATCACTTCTGATGATGGGACGTATAAGGGGGTGGCTCCTGATTCTAAGATTTTGATGTATAAGATGTTTGATGAGAATAATGTTGGAACTTCTTCAGGATTTATTGCGGGGGTGGACTG
>CAZXCF010000057.1:0-2306 GCA_964638995.1 Candidatus Woesearchaeota archaeon
TAACAAATATGAAAAATCAGTAAATGATTTAGAAAAATTTAATCTTAATGGATGCGTCGTTTTAAGTCCTTCATGGGTTATGATTAATTATTATTCTGAAACGGCTTTTTTTCTCCCATACGATATTGAAAAAGCATTATCTCAAAATAAAATTGTTGTTATTTTTCAAAATTTTGAAACAATTGATGGTAATTATACCTTTAATAAATCAAAAAATTATCCTGGAAGTATTTTAAGGGAGAATTATTCAATCATAATCCCGGAAAATTTAACTAAAGAAAATTGCCCTAAATGGAATGGATATGGCAATCCAAGTGTTTCCAATCAATGCAAATTTATTTCAGATCGCCTAAATTTTTTAGGATTGAAAAACTTTCTTTTTAAATCATGCAATTTAATTAATATTTCTTAATTTATATTTTAAAGAGTTTTTATCGCTTCAAGACCATCTAGAAAATTAATTTTTTTCCTTCTTGTTTTTTCTTGGAGAGTAAGAAATTGGAATTTCAAGAATTTTATAATTTTCTTTTAATAGTTTGAGGTTATTTTCGGTTTTATTTCAAAATTTTTTGATTTTTGCATTGTCGGAATTTTGGCAGCTCTAGTCTAATTAATAGTTTTTAATTTAATTTTTTTATTTAAGAACCATTTTGTAATAAGTATGATAAGGGGATTTTTTGCACATTAATTTTTTTGTTAATAGAAAGTATATTTTTTTTGTTTTAGACAGTAGAATAAAAATCCAAGCATTTAGATTTGCAATAATTTATACCTTAGCTTTTGCAGTAAATTTGCCAGTAAGTACATTTTTTAATTATATTGCCCTTTGGAAATTTAGATATTAATTTAGCAGCTGTTTCCGGAATAATCTCTCAAATTCCTATTAGTTTTTTTGGTTCTTTAAAATGGGCTTTTAAAACATAGAAAATTAGTATTCTCCAGTACAGAAATCTTAAAAAAAGAAGTTTTGCTCTATTTTTTATGGAATGTTTTATTTGTGGAGCAAAAGGAGAAAAAACAAGGCTTTTTGATGCAGTTGTAAAGGATGGAGTAGTTAAAATTTGTGAATCTTGTTCTATTAAAGAAAATATCCCTTTGATTAGGCAACCGAGCGATCTAAAACTTAAAGATTCTGAAAAAAATCAAACGGTTTATGAAAGACTCTCTAAAATGTCCGGATTAGATGCAGATTCTCATAGGGCTAAATTTGCAGATCCTGAAAAGAAAGAAAAAATCAGGAAAAAAAATGAAGAACTAAAAAAAGTGGTAAATGAAAGAAAAGAACTTTCTTTTCCTTCTCTTAAGCAAATTAAGCCAGAATCTAAAAAGGATCTAATTGAAAACTATCATTGGGCGATTCTTAATGCCCGAAGAGCTAGAAAGTTAACCCAGAATCAACTTGCAGAAGCTATTGCAGAACCTGAAGCTTCGGTTAAATTAGTTGAAAGAGGGATTTTACCAGATAATTACCTGCCTTTTATTAGGAAAATTCAAACTTATTTAGGAATTACTCTTACAACTAAAAATACAGATAAAAGAGACCTTTCTTTTGATCCCGCATCTACTAATTCCTTAACTTTAGCCGATTTACAAGAAATTAAAGAAAAAGTTGGAGAAGACAATTCAAATTCTTTTTTTCCGTATTGGAAAAAGAAGCTTAATTTTTTACAAAGAAAAAGAGACAAACGTAAAAAGAAGAAGCAATCTGTTAGTGAAGATATTGAAATAATTGATGTAAATGAGGTGGATGCTCAAAATAAAAAAACAGATATTCAAGAAGAAAACATAAAAAGAGAAAGTAATTCTCCTAGGTTCGAAAAAATTGAAGAATCCCCTAAAGGAAAAAGCTTTGAATCGGAAGCCAAGGAAAAAGAAAATAAACAAGAAAAAAAGATTTCTAAAGCTAGTGAAAAGCAAGATTTATCTCAAGACGAAATAGATAAGATCATTTTTGGGAAGTAAAAAGGTTTTTAAATGAAAATTATTCTATCTTAATATGGTTGAGTTAAAAATTTTAAGAGATGAAAAAGATTCAGTTAATATTCAAGTTAATAGTTTAACAATTGTAGAATTGCTTAGAAATTATTTAAATAAAGACAAAGATGTTGATTTTGCAGCTTGGAATAGAGAACATCCTACAAAAGATGCGGTTTTGACAGTTGAAGGGAAAAACCCTAAGAAGTCAATAAAAACCGCAATAAAGAATGTTTTAAAAGATTTAGATTCTGTCGAAAAAGATTTTTCTAATTTGAAATAATTAAGGTAATTTTTTATAATAATACTTATTAATTCATTTTTATTTAATA
>CAZXCF010000058.1:0-2305 GCA_964638995.1 Candidatus Woesearchaeota archaeon
AAGGAGATGTTAAAGATGTTATGAAAAAGTTAGTTGAAGGAGAAAGTTTTGATAAAGCAATTAAAATTGAAAAAGCTGATTTAGGAGAAGTTGAAGAAAGAGTTATGAAAATAATTAAAGATAAACCTGGTTTGAATCCAAATGCTTATATGGGTTTGGTAATGAAGGAATTTAAAGGACAAATTTCAGGAAAAGAAGCTATGGAGGTTATAAATAAGTTTTTGGGAAAATGAAAATACTGGCACTAGGAGATCCACACGGAAAGTTGCCAAAAGACATTGATAAAATTGTAAAAAGAAATAATCCTGATTTAATTGTTTGTGTTGGAGACATTCCTTATAGTCCTGAAAAACATTGGCTTGAAGAATCCTGGAAAGGGATAAAGTACAATTTTATTAAAAAATCTTATATTGATTATTTAGATAAACTTTCTTCTTATGATCTACCTGTTTTAATTTTAAGAGGAAATATGTGGCTTACAAACTATCGGAAAAAGGCAGATAAAATTGTTAGAAAAAATAAAAATGTAATTAATAAATGGACTGGAAAATATAAAATTAAGAATCAAAATTTTATTTTCTTTGATGTTTTATGGGAGAAAGGAGGAGATGAACCTGGAAAGATAACTAAAAAATTTATGAGAAATAATCAAAACAGGAAAAGAAAATTAAACAAATTACTTAAAGAAAATCCTAGCTCTATTTTAATTTCTCATAATCCCCCTTATAATGTTGTTGATAAAAACTATGCTGGAAAACATGTTGGATCTAAAATAATTAGGAATGCTGTTGAAAAGTATAAACCTAAGTTAGTTTTATGCGGACATATTCATGAAGCTAAAGGAAAAGCAAAGATTGGAAAGACACAAGTTTACAATCTAGGAGAAAGAGGAGATTATGCTATTTTTGATGTTAATGAAAAAGTTAAATTAGTTGAGAGTAATTTTTTGAAATGAATAAAGAGGACATTAAAAAGAAAAATGTGAATAATCTTGTATTTGGAGATTTTTTTATCTCTGTTTCAGGAGCTTTAATTACCTTCTTTATTACATTTTATTTAAAGGAGAAAGGCTTAAGCATTTTAGAAATAGGAGGGTTGTTTACTTTTGGTTTAGCGTTTGGAACACTAATAACAAGTTTATTTTATTCTAAAATATTAAGAAAAATAAAATTAAAGACAGGTTTATACTTGTCTGCAGGATTAAATTTTCTTAAGGCATTTGTTTTTTATCTGTTTCCTACTTCTGCAGGAGCTTCAATTTCAAAATTTACAGGAGAGTTAGAGAAAACAACATATAATGTTTCTTCTGATACTGCATTACAGCATAATGCAACAGAGATTAACAAAAGAAAAGTTGTTTCTAAAAAACTAATTTCAAATGCATTAGGTTTAGTTGTAGGATTAGTTTTATCAGTTTTTTTAATTAAAGAATTTGGTTTTTTGGTTTCTTTTTTGATTTTTTCTTTATTAACAATTCCTGCTTTCTTCTTTTTTTCAAAAATTAGGGAAGAGACAAGATTTAAATTAAAGAAGAGAAGATTTAAACTTCCAAAAGTAACTAATAAAGTTAGATTATTGATAATTGCTAAAATGATTTATTTCTTTTCAATGGCTTCTAGTTTTCATCTTGTAACAACTTTTTTAGTTGTAGACAGGTTTTTAGGATCTCTTACCTGGTTGGCAATTATCTTTGGAGGATTATACCTTTCAATAGTTTTAACTACATTCTTAACTAGAAGAAATCTTGATAAAAAGGACTCTGCTAAGACTTCAATAATAGGGATGTCAATTCTGCTTTTAAGTGCTATTGCAATAATTATTTCAAATAATCTTTATTTTGCATTAGGAGCATTTATTCTTGAAGGAATAGGGGCAGGAATATGGGTCCCTTCAGAAACAAGCTTAATTTGGAAAAACACTCAAAAAGAAAACAGAGAAAAAGTTTCAGGTTATGTTATGGGTTCTAGAGGATTTGTACAGGCTATAGGACCTTTTGTAGGAGGCTTGATAGCTACAGGATTTGGAATATTAGGCCCTTTTTATATGAAAGCTGTTTTATGTTTATTTGTAATTGGAATATATATTTATATTTTAAGAAAGAATTAAAAATAAGAATCAATTTTTTATAAAATGAAAATTTTAGTAATAGGTGACTTACATGGAAGAAAACCAAAAATTCATTTCAAAGATTTTGATGCAATTGTTTTTGTTGGAGATGTTTGTGATGATTCAAAAATAGGTCCCCTTTACAAGAAGTTTTTTAGGAAATTGAAAAATGTTGATAATCCTTTAGATTATTCCTGGG
>CAZXCF010000059.1:0-2220 GCA_964638995.1 Candidatus Woesearchaeota archaeon
GTGCTAAATAAAAAAATAAAATTAGCGGGAATTGATCTTAAGAATTTTGGTTTCAATAAAAAATTAGATGAAATAATTAAAGGAAAAAGAGCTCCAACGATTGAAGAAAATAAAATGTTGAATGAGATAATTAAAAAAAGACAATCTCACCACATAAAAAAATTAAAGGAATTTGAAGGGAAATCGAAAAAACCAATAGTAGTGATTTTAGGAGCTTGGCATTTAAGAAGAGAATCCCCTATAATGAAAAAAATAGGGAACTACAAATCTATTTTTCCAAGTGATAAAAATGGAAATCTGCTTATGAAGCCCTCAAAAAAAGAAGAGGTAAGCTATTCGGAAAAGGTTAAATATGATGAATAAAATAAAACTAAAAGAATCTATTTATGTCTTAAAAGAATCAGAAAATTTTTATAAATTTATTTTTACTTCAACTAGAAAAATAAAAACATTTAAGGTAGACTTATTAGTGAAATCTTTAATTGATTATTTGGGTAGCCCAAAAGAAGAAAAACAAATATTCAACCAATTTAAAAATTATAATGAAAAAAATTTATCTAATTGTATAAATTCTTTAGAGAAAGAAGGAATTATAAGAAAATATAATGAAGAAGACATAAAAGGCAAATATGCCAAACAAGTTCTTTTTTTAGATGAATTAACTTCCTCTTGGAAGGAGACAATAGATTTGCAACATAAAATTGAGAAATCAAAAATATCTGTTTTTGGAATAGGCGGGATCGGGACGTGGATCGTAAATTCACTCTCTCAAATTGGAGTAAAAGAAATAAGGATCTCTGATCCAGATAAAATAGAAGAAAATAACCTAAATAGGCAATTATATTTTTCAAAAAAAGATATTGGCAAATACAAAGTAGATGTTATAAAAGATAAACTTGAAGATACAAAAATAATAGGCTATAAAAAGTTGGTTTCAGATAATGAAAATCTAGAAGAAATTATTAAAGAAACAGATTTTATAGTTAATTGTGCCGATCATCCTTCGGTAGAGAAAACAACCTCTATAATCGATAAATATGCAGAAAAATTAAATATCCCTTATTGTGTTGCGGGAGGCTATAATATGCATCTCGGAATGGTCGGCCCAATAATTATTCCTGGAAAAACAGTAACTTTTCAAGATTTTTTAGATTATCAAAAATCAAACGATTCTTTATCATACTTAGAAAAAGTAAAAGATATTGATCAAACAGGTAATTTAGGGCCAATTGCTGGAGCAATAGCAAATATACAATCAATGGAAATTTTCAAATATTTAATTGGAAAAGGAAATCTCAATTTGAATAAATTTGCAGAAATAGATTTTATGGATTTTAATGTTAATTGGATTAAAATAAAATAAAAAACTTTAAATATTGTCCTTTTTTAGTTATAACATGAAAAACAAATTACTTAATCTAATCGGAACAACAGCAATCACTTTAGCAAGTTTGCTTCCAATGAAAGGCGAGGCACAAGAAAAACAATTGAAATATGTTAATCCTTTTTGGCACCCAGAAAATCCAGAATGGAACTCTTCAAATAAACATGAAAAAATCCAAATGCTAGAAGAAGCATTTCAAACAGATAGTATTTGGAAGGGAGGAAAACCCGAATGGGACTGGTCATGCGGAGATTTTGCTTTCCAATCCGTAATTGATTATAAGGGATTTCCAAAATTAGAAACAGATGAACTTAATATAAAAAATTTGGATAAATTTGTCCACAATAATGGAAAATATAAAATTCCTGCTATGAGTTTACATACAAGAACAACTTGGGATGAAGCCCACGCAATTAACGGGGTTTTAGTTGGAAATGATATAAGAAACTTTGATGATTGGTATTTTTGGGAACCTCAAAACTCTCCTCAATATAGACGCAACATAGTTCCAGGAGAAGACTGGAGTATGGGCAAAGATGCTTATGTTGATATTGTTTATAGAGATTATTTAGAAAATTACATTAATACAAGTGGAGACACAATGGTTCGTTGCAGGTCTCCTCCAGATATAGTCCAATTTCAATTAACAGACGGAGAACCAAGTGTAAAAACAGAGCCTCAAGATTATGTTGTTTTAATAAACCCTTCAATAGATAAAACTCCTCCAGAAATTACAACAACTTTTCAAGATAACTCTTTACACAAAGATATTTCAAATATTTCAATAGAACTTTCAGACTCAAGTTTTTTAGAAGGATACGGATATTATAAATTGA
>CAZXCF010000060.1:0-1086 GCA_964638995.1 Candidatus Woesearchaeota archaeon
CAAAGGGTATATCGATGAAAAGAGTGTCGCCGGGATCTATGCCATGATGGGGGTGGGGGTGTCGTTTTCTATTCCCTACCATCCCCAGTCAAAGGCGATCGAGCGGCTGTTCGATACGCTGGACTGTCAGTTCTGCAAGTTTATACCCACTTACTGCGGCAAGGACTCGGCCCGCAAGCCTGAGGACCTAAACGACATGCTCAAAAGCGGGCGGGCGATCGAGGAGGCTTATACGCTCGAGACGCTGAGCGAAAAGCTCAGTGAATATATTACAGTCTACAACGCCGCAAGTCACAGCGGTCAGGGGATGGCAAAACAAAGCCCAGGCCAGGTGATGGCACAAGCCAAATCAAAGAGGGTGCTGGCAGATGGAGTGCTTGAGCTTGCCTGCCGGGTATGGTCGGGCGAGTTGAAGGTAAGCAAGAACGGCGTCAACTTCAAGGGCATGTGGTACGGCCAGTATGATCAGCAGCTGCTGCTGCGTCAGGGCAAAAAGGTGCGCGTCAGCTATGACCCGGATGATCTAACCAGTGTGCACGTTTACGATGCGGCGACGTTCAAACTGGTTACGGTTGCCAGCCAGGCCAGGCTGGTTGCCTACGGCGACAAGGTATCGGAAGAGTCGCTGCGCGAGGCTATGGCGAAGAAACAAAAGGCCGTCCGCGTCGTTAAACAGGCCGCAAAGAGTACCCGCTCGGCCAGGATGGACCTTACATCACTGGCGATCGAGGCTATGGCGGAGGGTGCAAAGGACACGCCGCCGCCTGCGGCAGGCGGCAATATAAAACCGGTAGCCACACCGCTCGACGGCGAGGTGGCGAAGATCAGGAAACTCGACCTTAAAAAGGCTATAAAAAAAGCGGCCGGAGCCGAATCGATGGAGGATCTGCCGCGACTCGATATAGATTTTGCTAATATCGTTAAAGAAAAAGACGACGAAGATATCCCAAGGTTAAAGTTCAGGTTCGATGATGAGTGACCGCAAGGTTAAAGATTACCTGGACACGGAAGTCTGGCAAGAGGAAAGGATTCCTATGAAGTATACAACCGAGCAGGCGGCGAAAGTAAGGGACAGGTACTTTAGTT
>CAZXCF010000060.1:1096-2120 GCA_964638995.1 Candidatus Woesearchaeota archaeon
TTTCGCCAGCAGACCGGCCTGACACAGACCGAGGTTGCCCAGAAGGCGGGTATATCGTCGACCGGTCTTAGCCAGTTCGCCTCGTGCAAATATAGAGGCTCTTTGAATAACGTATGCAAGAAGCTGACTGCCTTTATGGACAGCTACGTCCGCCGGAAAAAGTCGCAGACCGGCGGCGGCTATATAGAGACATCGGTAGCCAGGGAGATCGGGACGCTCATAAAACAGGTCGACGCGTTCAGTGACGACAACGAGGCCAAGATCGGCGTGATCATCGGCGACGCCGGGCACGGCAAATCGATCTGCCTGAGAGAATACGCCAGGGCAAGGCCGGATTGTGTCTATGTGGTGCTTAACGATACGATGACCGCTACGCACATGTTCGGGGCGATCTGCAAGGCCCTTAAGCTCGACGATACGGGCAGTGCCAAAAAGCTCACCAAGCGGCTGATCGATCGGCTCGAGAAAAAGAACCTGACCGTACTGCTCGATGAGGCCAGCGGCCTTAACGTACACAAACTGAGCATGCTGCGGCAGGTTATAACCATATCGGCGAGATGTCCGCTGGTCCTGGCCGGCAACGGACACCTGCTAAGCACACTGAATCAGCCGGCGGCCGGACGCGGCAACGAGTCGCTCGATCAGTTTCGCAGCCGTATGGTCCGGCTGCTCAATCTCGATGAGATGGCCGGCAGTAAGGACGGCGGTCTATATACCTCCGATGAGATCCGCATGCTCTATCAGTACGGAGGGATAAATCTCACTACCGACGCGGTCGTCGCCTTAAAGAAGATATGTCAGAGCCCGCAGACTGGCAGATTGCGTACGTGCAGTCATGTCATACAGGCGCTGCACCTGGCCCGGGCTGTTCCGGCGGGCGGGGCAATCGACGCCAGGCTGGTTATCGCCGCTATACGCGATTTGGGTTTGTCGGCCACTCAGCAGCTGCCGTTCTCGTTTACTCTGGCGGATATTACGCGCGAGGCCAACGCCGAGATGCAGGTTAAAACAAAGGCAGGTTAAA
>CAZXCF010000061.1:0-2003 GCA_964638995.1 Candidatus Woesearchaeota archaeon
CAACTGGACGAGCATTAATGACATGAGTGACGCGGGGATCAACTGGGCGGACATTGATATCTTAAGTGACGCGGGTATTAACTGGGCTGATATCGATGTGCTGAGTGACACGGGCGTCAACTGGACGGACATAGATGTGCTGAGTGACGCGGGTATTAACTGGTCTGATATCGATGTCTTAAGTGACACGGGCGTCAACTGGACGGACCTGGATGTCTTAAGTGACGCCGGGGTCAACTGGACGAGCATTAATGACATGAGTGACGCGGGGATCAACTGGGTGGATATCGATGTGTTAAGTGACGCGGGGATTAACTGGACGGACGTAGATGTTATCAGCGATGCTGGCATCAACTGGACGGACATCGATGTGTTAAGCGACGCGGGGATCAACTGGGCGGATATCGATGTATTAAGTGATACGGGCGTTAACTGGAGTGATCTGGATGTATTAAGTGATGCGGGCATTAATTGGTCGGACCTTGATGTACTGAGTGACGCGGGGATCAACTGGGCGGATATAGATGTGCTGAGTGATATAGGGGTTAACTGGTCTGATATTGACGTTATGAGTGACGCGGGAGTGAACTGGACGAGCATTAATGACATGAGTGACGCGGGTATCAACTGGGTGGACATTGATGTGTTAAGTGACGCGGGCATTAACTGGACGGATATTGATGTTATCAGTGACACGGGGATCAACTGGACAGACCTTGATGTACTGACGGACGCGGGGATCAACTGGGTGGATGTGGACGTGATGAGTGACGCGGGCGTTAACTGGGCTGACATTGACGTAATTAGTGATACGGGCATTAACTGGTCAGATCTGGATGTGTTAAGTGACGCGGGGATCAACTGGGTGGACATTGATGTGTTGAGTGATATCGGGGTCAACTGGACAGATCTTGATGTGATGAGTGACGCCGGGGTCAACTGGACGAGTATCAATGACATGAGTGACGCAGGGATCAACTGGGTGGATGTAGATGTGCTGAGTGACGCGGGCGTTAACTGGACGGATATTGACGTAATCAGTGATACGGGCATTAACTGGGCAGATCTGGATGTGATGAGTGACGCGGGCATTAACTGGTCTGATATCGATGTCTTAAGTGACACGGGGGTCAACTGGACAGATGTGGATGTCATGAGTGATACGGGTGTTAACTGGACGAGCATCAATGACATGAGTGACGCGGGTATCAACTGGTCTGACATTGATGTGTTAAGTGACGCGGGGGTCAACTGGTCTGATATCGATGTCTTGAGTGACACGGGCATCAACTGGACAGACCTTGATGTACTGACGGACGCGGGGATCAACTGGGTGGATGTGGACGTGATGAGTGACGCGGGCGTTAACTGGGCTGACATTGACGTAATTAGTGATACGGGCATTAACTGGTCAGATCTGGATGTGTTAAGTGACGCGGGGATCAACTGGGTGGACATTGATGTGTTGAGTGATATCGGGGTCAACTGGACAGATCTTGATGTGATGAGTGACGCCGGGGTCAACTGGACGAGTATCAATGACATGAGTGACGCAGGGATCAACTGGGTGGATGTAGATGTGCTGAGTGACGCGGGCGTTAACTGGACGGATATTGACGTAATCAGTGATACGGGCATTAACTGGGCAGATCTGGATGTGATGAGTGACGCGGGCATTAACTGGTCTGATATCGATGTCTTAAGTGACACGGGGGTCAACTGGACAGATGTGGATGTCATGAGTGATACGGGTGTTAACTGGACGAGCATCAATGACATGAGTGACGCGGGTATCAACTGGTCTGACATTGATGTGTTAAGTGACGCGGGCATTAACTGGGTGGATATCGATGTCTTGAGTGACACGGGCATCAACTGGACAGATGTGGACGTGCTCTCAGACGCGGGAGTGAACTGGACGAGTATCAATGACATGAGTGACGCGGGGATCAACTGGGTGGATATCGATGTCTTAAGTGACGCGGGTATCAACTGGGCGGATG
>CAZXCF010000062.1:0-1996 GCA_964638995.1 Candidatus Woesearchaeota archaeon
GACAACATTGTCTTCGAATTTAGCAGTTTTACTTTCAAAAAAAATGAAAATAATCGCTGCTGATTGTGACGCGGATGCTCCCAATTTTAGTTTGGCTTTAGGGGTGAAAGACAAAGATTTTCCAAAATGGGAGAAGGTTCAAACAAATGAAAAAGCTGTTTTAGATGAAAAAAAATGTGATGGATGTAAAAAGTGTTTAGATGTTTGTAATTTTGGGGCTATCTCATGGAATAAAGAAAAAAATAAACCTATTTTTAATTCAATGTTGTGTGAAGGATGTGGAGCTTGCCAGTTAATTTGTCCAAAAAATGCAATAGAATTGGTTAAAGTTCACAATGGAAAAATTGGACAGATTAATTCTAAGTATGGTTTTCCCTTATTTTCAGGACAATTAAAAGTTGGAACAACAGGTTCAGGAAAAATAGTTACCTTAATAAAACAAAAAGCAGAAGAAAAAGCTAAAAAAGAAAACAAAAAACTAATCTTAGTAGATTCTGCTGCAGGTGTCGGATGCCCTGTGATAGCTTCAATTCAAGGAAGCGATTTTATCGTTGCTATAACAGAGCCAACCCCTTCAGGCTTAAGTGATCTAAAAAGAGCTTTAAGAACTGCAAATCATTTTAGAATTCCCTACGGATTAATAATTAACAAATTTGATTTAAATAAAAAATTTACTAAAAAAATAGAAAAATTTGCTAAAGAAAATAAAATCCCTTTATTAGGAAAAATTCCTTATGATAAAAAGTTTGTAAAAGCCTTAGTTAAATTAAAACCAACAATAGAATATGATCAAAGTTTTGAACCTTTGTTTTCAAAAATTTTAAATAAGATTCTAAAACATTTAGAAAAAATATAAAATGAGTATAACATTTGCATGTAAAAGAATAAAAGAGGAAGACCTAATTAGATGTGCTTTTGATGTTAACAAAACTTCATATAAAATCTTATTTCTTTTATTAAAAGAAAAAAATAAACTAAAAATTAAAGATATTGCGAATAAACTAAAATTAAAAAGATGTACAATTCAAAAGTCTCTAAAAGAACTATTAAAAAAAGAATTAATAAATAGAAGTCAAAAAAATCTTGAAAAAGGAGGCTATATCTATTACTATTATTGTAAGGATAAAAAAGAAATTAAAGATAGGATAAAAAATCTTTTACAACAATGGTATGAAAATGCTTTGAAGAGAGTTAAAAAATTTTAAGAGTTGTGAAAAAATTTGTCACAAACATCATAACTCCAGCAAGTATTTAAAGAAATAATTCATAGGAGTATTACAATGACAAAAACAATAGAAATAACAAATAAAAATTTTGAAAAAGAAGTTTTAAATTCGGATATTCCCGTTTTAATTGATTTCTGGGCTCCATGGTGTCAGCCTTGCCTTATGATGGCTCCAGCATTAGACGAATTATCAGAAGAACAAGAAGGAAAATTAAAAATTGGAAAGCTAAATACTGAAATTCCTGAAAACCAGATGCTTGCTATTAAATATCAAATTCAAAGCATTCCAAATATGAAGTTATTCAAAGATGGAAAAATCGTAAAGGAATTGATAGGGCTTAGACCGAAAGAAGCACTAAAAGCAGAATTAGAAAAAGTAATAGATTTAAAATGAGTTTATTCAAAAAGAAATGCAAATATTGTGGTTCAAAAATTGAAAAGGGAAAGGAAATTTGGAAAGAAGTAAAAATTCCTGAATTTACTGGGGCTCGCCTTATGCCCTTTTGTTCTGAAGAACATGCAGAATTATATGGTAAGTACATTACAGGAACTCACACTAGAAATTCTTGTCCATCTTGCATGGGATAAATATAAAAATCTTGAAGTATATAAAATAAAAATGGCTAAAGAAAAATACGACTTAATAATAATTGGTGCGGGACCTGCAGGATTAACTGCAGGGATTTATGCAAAAAGATTCCTATTAAAAACCTTAATTATTGGAGAGATTAAAGGAGGGACAATAACAGAAGCCCACAAAGTTTGTAATTT
>CAZXCF010000063.1:0-1955 GCA_964638995.1 Candidatus Woesearchaeota archaeon
GAGAAAACGAAAAAACTTTTGGTAAAAAATACCCTTGTTTAACAGCCAAAATTTTTTATGAATGTAATTATAATCATTCTAATGTCCTTCATAGTGACAATAAAATTTCAGGGCAAATAAACTTGCCCACTCCAGAAGGAAAAAAGATTCGAGAAGTTTTGAAGTTATTTGAATAATTATTTAGTTGTTACAATAGTTTCTTTATCCTCAATAAAAATAGTATGTTCTGCTTGAGCTACTTTTTTTCCAGACGATTCAACTAATTGTTCAAATTGATGGATGTTTCCGTTTTGTTCTAATTGTTTTAATCCCAATATTGCCTTTGTCCCAAATTTTTTTATTAGCCATCTTGAACAAAAAGGTAAATTTAGATATTCTTCTGTTATGTATTCAAGGATTTCTCTCGCTATAGGACTCCTTACATTTTTTGGGTCCATTACCATGTAGATTCCTGAAGATTTCCCGTCTTTTACTTTTCCGGACCCATCTGTTGAAAAAGGTTCTATTGCATAAAGCCCTTTTTCAATTATGTCTGAACGATTGTCGTCTACATTAGGGATAGTTAATCCTGCATGTAAATCGTATTGTGCAATTTCATGACCCGATAAATTAATTACTGGTTGAAATCCTTTCGAGGTTATTGCTGTTTGAATTTTTTTTCCTATTTCACTCACCTTAATATCTTTTTTTGCTGTTTCTATTGCAGAATCTAGTGCTTTTTTAGAAGCTTCAATTAATTTTTTATTTTCTTCTGAATTTTCTAAATCTACTGAGAAAGCTTGATCAGAACACCAGCCATCAACATGTGCTCCAAAATCAACTTTTAGTAATCCATGGGCTGTAGATTCATCGTCGTGCGAGGGAGTATAGTGCGCCGCTATTTCATTTATTGATAGGTTGCAAGGAAAAGAAGGTTTCCCCCCTAATTCAATTATTTTATTTTCTATTTTTTCTGCTATTTCTAAAAGCGATATGTCCTTTTTTATTTGCGGTTTAATCCACTCTCTAACTTCTTTGGCGATTTTTCCTGCTTTTAGAATTTTTTCTTTATCGAATTCTTTTTGTTCCATTTATGTTTTTATAGAAATAAATACTTAAAAACCTTCAGTTTTTTGAATTTTTTATGACAGAAAAAAACAAACCCACTTATAAATTAATTGTGAATCCAAATAAAAAAATTTCTCCTGAAATTAGAAAGGCTTATGAAAAAGAGATTGAAATTTATGAGGAGAAAATTAGAGCTATTGAACAAAGAAATTTTTGGAAAGACGGGCCAAGATGGGATTTAATAATAGAAAAAGGATTAGAATATTATTTAAAGAGAGGTTAAATTATTGTTTTACTTTTTAGTCTTCTGTTTTTTGGAATAAAGTTAGTAATTTTTTTTTCTGATGCTTTCCCACATCCTAAAAAATCATTTTCATATTTCATAACTAAAATTTCTTTTTTTCCTGTTTCTATATTTAGTTCTTCACCTTGCATCCAGTGTTGTGCCTGTTCTTCATTTAATTCAAAAATATTTTTTATTATTTGATTCTTGAATAATTGTGTCCCTTCTATGCTTAATCGCATAAAATTATTTAATTCTTTTCCAACATATGCTCCTGCTTTTTCTACGCGTGTTATTTCTTTTATTTCATTAAATATTTGCGGATGAATATTTGCTTGAAAAAGATAAATTCTTTCTTTCCCTATTTTTACGAGATATCCAGGAATATTTGTTATTCCAAATTGTTCTTGAAGTTTGTTTAAAATTTCTTGTTTTTCTTTCTTTGAGAGTATTTTTATTTTATTCATTTTTTATTTTATTAATTATATAATCTTATATAAAATTATATAACTTTTTATTTTTAACTTTTTTAAATTTTGCAATGAAAAAACCCTCAACTCGGCCCTTTTCATTATTTAGCAATTTATTCATTTTTAACTTTTTTAAATTTTGCAATGAAAAAACC
>CAZXCF010000064.1:0-1867 GCA_964638995.1 Candidatus Woesearchaeota archaeon
TTGCGTTTTCGTAACAGCACGGCAATATATTAGTATGTATAATATCGCATAAGCCGGAGTTCCAATCTGCGTTATTACCTGTATTGGGTTCGACGCTTTTTGCAGCGTGAGGCAGCGAGCCGGCCGGGGCTGATGAAGGAGGATGCGTTGCGGAGTTACGTGGAAGCTTTGAACAGAGATCCGACGCGGCCCGAGTTTGTTCAACTGAACAATAGAATCCGGCCGCTGTCGCGACGGTTGACGATAACAGCGACGATAATGGTTGACGATTATAGGACCGGTAATCCACTCTCGTCGCCGTTATCGTTCACCGGTGTGTATACCCATTAAACTTGATCTGCCTTGGATTTGCCGGCGGCGAGGTTATGGCGTGATACGAGACATGGATAAGACGTAGGCCCGGCCGGACCGATGCGCCAGATGAAGTGGTGTCAGACTTTCGATTTTTCGAAAGTGATCCGCGGATCCACCAGGACATAGCAGATGTCTGTGAGGAGACGCATGAAGAGCGTGATCAGGGTCATGATGAAAAGGTTTCCCATCACCACGGGGTAATCCCGCTGGATCACGGAATGGTAGCCGAGGAGGCCGATGCCGTCGAGGTTGAAAATGCGCTCGATCAGGATGCTGCCGGTGAGAAAAATGGCCAGGAAACGGGCGGGGAAACCGGTTACCAGCGGGATCATGGCATTGCGGAGGATATGCTTCAGCAGAACTCTGGTTTCGGACAAACCTTTGGCGCGGGCTGTGATAACGTACTGCTTGCGGACCTCTTCGAGGACCGAGTTCTTTGCGAGTATGGTCAGGACGGCAAAGCTGCCGATACTCAGGCAGAAAACCGGGGCGGCAACATGGTGCAGATAATCCCAGGTCTTTTTCCAAAGACTCCAGTCCTCATAGCCGTACGTACCCGCCGAGGTGAGCCCGGAGAGCGGGATGAGATGTGCCAGGGCGGCATCACCGGGTCCCAGGAGCACAATCAGGAGAACGGCCAGCACAAACCCCGGAATGCTGTAGCCGATGAGGATTATCACGCTCGTAGCGGTATCGAATTTCGTGCCTTCCCTGACCGCTTTAGCTATGCCCAGGGCGATGCAGGCAGGGTAGGTGAGAATAAAACTCCAGAAGCCGAGGGACACGGAGACCGGCAGCTTGTCGACGATCAGACTGAGGACGTTGCGATTCTGATAAAACGAGTCTCCGAACTTGAACAGCAGCATTCCGTCCCAGTTATCCCAAGTGAAGAAAGCTTCTAAGAAAGACTGCCCTTCACCCGGCGAGAACCAGACAAATGTCCTCAGGTAGCGCTCGTACCAGGGTCGGTCCAGGTGGTAAACCTTTTTCAACTGCTCATAGTCTTCGGGTGCCAAGCCGTATTTGCGGGCCTCGTCACTGCCGCCGACCGCAGGCCCGCCCTGGACTTCAACCTGCCCTTCCCGGCCGCCGCTCTCCAGCATCTGCCGAATCTGATCGAGCGGACCGCCGGGAACAAACTGAATGATGACGAACGTAATGGTGAGGATCCCGAAAACCGTCGGGACCATCAGCATCAAGCGTCTGAGTACGTAGCCAAGCAAAGCAGGTGGTCTCTGTTTTTGCGGCTCAGGCCGATTTAGCGAAGAGAAGCATTATTGTCTCATAGATTTTTATGCTGCCCACCGTATCGAAGCCCCCCTGGTACCGGGTGTTCACGGTCGCTACGAAACTCTCGTCGCCGAGGTCATCGAGGCTGACCAGCCGGTAAATCTCCGACGCCTGCCCTTCCGCAACCGGAAGCAGGATGAAATGAACGTGCTGTTCCACCTGGCACACGCCGCGCACCCAGTAGTGATGACGCCGTTTGGTACATGCATTATTGATCGACGCG
>CAZXCF010000065.1:0-1849 GCA_964638995.1 Candidatus Woesearchaeota archaeon
AGAAGTTTCTCCTTTTCCAACAAACTCGGAGTAATGGCATTTGCCACAATAACTTCTTCCTTGAGAAACCATTAGAAATATTCCCGGCCCGCATCTTGGACAGTATTTTTCTCTTGTAATTTTGTCACCTTCAACTTTATATTTAGTATATTTTTTACTAGTTGGTTTATTTTTTATTTGTTTTTTTCCTTTTTTTGCAACTTTTTTTTGTGCCATTTTTATTCAGTTTTTTCTTTAAGTTCTTCTTTTGGTTCTTCAGATTTATTTTCTTTTGGTTTTTCCTCGCTTTCCGCAGGAGCAGATCCCTTCTTTTCTTCCTCGGGTTTTTCCTCAGGAGCTTTCTCTTTAACTTCTTCAGGTTTTTCAGTTTCTGTAGCTTTAGCTTCTTCTTCGGCCTTTTTCTTTTCTTCTTCTGCTTTTTTAGCCTCTTCAGCAGCTTTTTTGGCTTCTTCTAATGCTTTCGCTTCAGCCTCTTTTTCTTGTTTTGTTTTAACTTCAACTTTTTCTTTTTCTTCTTTTGAAGGATAAACGTGTGCATTTATCTTAAGAACATTAGAACCGTAACTTGAATTAATTTTCTTTATTTTAATTCCTTCTTTATCTGTTTTTGTTTTTTCTGAAACAATTTTTTGCGCTTCTTCTTGATTCGGGATTGTTTTTGATTCAAGCTCCAAAATAATCTCCTTTCTATTAAAAAGAGGGTTTTGATTTTCTTGAATTATTTTTGATTCCATTTTAGAATTATCTTGTTTTAATTGCGAAATTTCCTTTTTCTTTTAGATTTATTTTTTGAGCTATTTCTGACTTTTCCGGGTTTAAAACTACTATTCTGCCTTTGAAAGAATCTGTATATTCCTTAGCACCGCAACTGGGACATTTTTCACCTTTTATAAAAATTGTATTACATAATTTACATGCTTTTTCTTTTTTTGCCATTATTTCTTTCCTCCCTTGGCTTTTTTAACTTCTTGTTTCGCAGCTTTTTCTGCTTCTTTTTGTCTTTTAACAGCATCCTCTTTAATCCATTCTAATTTCCCTAATCCCGGTTGTCGCATTGTTAGGCCAATCTTTGGTTCATCTCCTCTGTGAGAGATTGCTACAACCCTTGCTAAACACTCGTCTCCTCGTTTAAGAGTCCTTTTTGAAGCTTTCCCTGTTAGAGCGTTTGTTTTATTGAAACTAACAAAATCGTCCATTGTTTGAGAAATATGGATCATTCCTTTCATTGATCCCATGTTAATAAAAGCACCAAAATTTGTAATTTCTATTATATCTCCACAAACTAATTCGTGAAGTTCTGGTTTCCATACCAATAAGATAAATTTCGAATCATAATATGCTGCACCATCCCCTGGAATTATCACTCCTTCTCCAACATTTAAAACTTCTACAACTGAAACAGCAGAACCTATTTCTTTATCATAATATTCTTTATATGTTTCTTTCAATTGTTTTTCAACAGCTTCTAAAGTAGAAAGCCCGAATAATTTTGGGTCCACCCTTACATAATCTTCGATTTCGACTAAATAAAACATTTTCTTTGAAAAATAGAATAAAAAATGGTTTTTAAAGTTTCTGTTATTTATTTAATCAAATTATTTCTAATTTTTTCTTTTTTCTGATAACTATTTTAGGATTTTTTAAGGATTTTTTTAATTCTTGATCCAATGTTGCAATTATTAAAGAGTTATTTTTTTCTGCAAAAGATTTTATTTTTTTATCTACATACCCTTTTCCGAGGTCAATTTTTTCAAATTTATTTTTTTCTAAAATAGACAAAGCTAATTTTGCGGTGTTTCTAAATTTAAATTTCTTTTTACTTTCAGTAATTTTTTTTATTTCGTTAATT
>CAZXCF010000066.1:0-1842 GCA_964638995.1 Candidatus Woesearchaeota archaeon
TCCATGAATTTGGAATACATTTCCTTGAACTCGCTGATCGTTTGAGCAACATGCTTCTTTTGAGCTTTCTTAAGTTCTGAAAGGAGATCCTCAATTTCATCCAAAAAAATCTTATTGGGAACTAATGAGGATGTGAATCCTTTTCCTCTCTTGTAGGAAAAATTGAGTTTCTCCAACTTCTTTTTTAGCCTATTAAAGTTTTCTTTAGGTAAGAATCCGTTAGGCTTCAAAATAAAATAGCTATTATCTTGTGCAGAGATAATAGAGAAATGTTTGAACTCGGTATTTAATGAGTTCATGTCGGCGATATTTTTAGATTTTATCATACCATTAATAAGAAATCACGGATATTTATAGTTTACTTTCAGTTATGGCGTTTTGTCGTTTTTTTGGTTCTCTAAGTATGATATATTAAAGCTCTGGCTTAAATCCTCGGGGTATTTTTACTTTTAGCGAGGTGTCTTTACTCTTGTGAGTGCATTCTATGGAGGATTGAGATCTGGTTTTTATTGATAGTTCTGCTTTCTGAGAGGTATTAGGGAAAAATCGAAATTGAGGAATGAAAAATGAAGGTTTACAAGACAACTTTCGGCAAAATTTCATCTCAAGATTGAAAATTCTAAGAAGGCAAAAATTTTGGAGTCCTGACTTAATGAATTTTAACAATAGTTAATGAATTTTAAGTTAAGCAAAACAAGGCAACAAGGACAAAGAATAAAAAAGGAGGCATCCCATGTTTTTTCGCGTTGAAAGGCGCTAGCATTTTTCACGATTTTTTTAACCTTTTCCAAAAAAAAAAGTTTTTTGGGCTCTTCTTAAGAAAGAAACATATAAATATACCAAAAAAATATAATGGTATTGAGCTTGCATATTTTTTAGGAGAAGAACAGCGAAAATGAAAGACCAAGAAAAAAATATTTTTACAATGGAAAAAACTAGGAAAGATTATCAAAAAAAAGAAGATGCGGAGTTTTTAACGATACAAGAGAGAGAAAGAAAAGAGCTAATTGAATTCCTTGAAAAAAAAGGGATTAATTTTGATCAATATTCAGAAAAGATTATAGAGATTACTAAAAAGGGGTCATTAGAAGACTTGAAAAAACATCGCAAAGAGCTCGAAATGCTTGGTTGCAACACTGCGGAATTATTCAAGAAATTATCTGGGGGTTTGGACGAGTGATTATAGTTGTTGATGCAAGCGTGGTTATTTCAGCATATTTTTATTCTTCTAAAATAGAGAAATTATTGTTATTTTTATCTGAAAAAAAGGATATAGTTTTATATTCACCCCGATATCTGAAGAATGAGCTAATGAATTTTATAATTTACAAGAAAAAAAGAGAATATATCGATAGGTTTTATATGCAAACAATAGAAAGAATCTTAGAAAAATATTCAATCTGCTTAGTAGAATTAAAGGAATTCCTTCCATTTATTGCTAAAGCGGGGGATCTGACTACAGATGCAAAAGATATTCGTTATATTGCCCTTGCTTTACTAAAAGATGCATTTATTTGGACTAGAGATAAAAATCATTTTACTAACTATTTGAAATCTCTTCAACATGATGAACTGAATCAAATTATCAAAAAAAGATATCCTGCTTCTAAATCTCTTTTCTTTCTAAATAGATCAATGTTTCCTTCAATAACAATGCATTCAAATAGATATACAATTAATTGTTATGCAGAAGAAAATGGAGAAAATTTCTTTTGTACTAAAGCAAGACGAAATGGTCTTTAGAAGTTAAAAAATATCGTAAAAGAAATTAGATTCTATTGAGTTCATGGAGGATTAGAGTCCTTTCCTTCCTTCTCTTGTCGTTCTTGATGAACTCCTTGA
>CAZXCF010000067.1:0-1813 GCA_964638995.1 Candidatus Woesearchaeota archaeon
GAGACTTCTGCATAAAAGTTCCTTCACAATCTAATACGACCACAGGAGACGGCTGGGCGACGCTTTGAGGTCAGGCCGTCCAACCCGATATGCAACGACAACGCAGGCGATGTAGGCCGTACATCGCGATAGCAGATACTGGGCTACTTGCGTCAGGCCTCGAATGCGCAAGTTCTTCAGCCCAAAATGCTGCTTGAGCTGCGCGAAACTGCGCTCAATCAGTGCGCGCAACTTGCGCTTGGCCTCCAACCACTCATCTGGATCATCCAGATAGGTGTACTCCTTCCGCCGCTTAGCGCCATTGCGGGGGTTGAAGTGAAAAAGCGGCACTGCACCCAACACTTCACCCACCAATTCGCGCAAGGGATTGGAGCAATAGCCAGCATCCCCCAGGACAAACTCCACGCGAATGTCCAGCGGGGCGAAGAGCTGCCCCAGGCGACGGACATTCTGTTTGCCCAGCGTGGTGTCATTGAGGTTAGCTGGCACCACATCGGCATCGATTGGTTCGCCGTCTTTGGCCGAAGCCAGGGACAGTTTGAAACCAAAGACGCGTCCCGTCCATTTCTTGGGATAGCTCCAGTCTCCCTCTTCTTCGCTGAAGCCGGTGGAACTATCGGGGAAGAAGCGAGCCAAGTCACTGTAGGCAGCAATGAGGGAGGTGTCGAGCATCACGTGGGAGACATCAATGTACCCCCGGCTCACGGCTTCCCGCACCAGGGTGCGCATCAGGAACTTGAGCGGATAGACCCCCAAAGTATTGATGCGTCGGTTGAACGTGGTGTAGTCGGGTACCTCCTCGGGGTCAGCGGGGAGGCCCACCAACTGGCGTAATGGTCCGCCGTGCTTACGCGAGCGGAGTTTACTGTGCAACTGGTTGAGGTTCCAGTCCTTGATCCCCATTACCAGCAACATCATCACGATGGTGCGGTGTGGGACCTCAGGCTTGGCCCCACGAGGGTCACGCTCTTTCCAGTAACGATGCTTGATGTAGCGGGCCAGTTTATCCACGCTTGGGTCAATGTCCAGCACCTCCAAGAATTCCTCCAGATCCAGCGGGTCGAAGTAAGGAAGTGGTTTCTTCTTTTCCTTTTCCTCATCTGGGCGGGTCTTCTTGGCGTGGAGTTGGTCGTAGAGAGCCCGCGCAGCGGCATGTTGCCGGTTTCGACGTAAGGCCCTGACAACCGCTCGCTTGGCTTTCCTGTCGTGCCCTAGTTGATGGTGGGCCAAGGCCACGCCGTAGTGATAGTCGGCGTTGTGCTTGTCGTCCTCCACCAGGCCCTCGAAGATAGTCAGGGCGGCCTCGGGCTCCTCGGCCAAGAGATGGAGTGTGCCTTGCAGATGACGGGCCTCCTGGTCTTCAGGCCCGACCACGGGCAACAGTTGCTCCCGTAGCACGCGCAGAGCAGCTTGGCAGTCGGTCATTTGCTGATGAGCGAAGACCAAACTGTAAAGCGTGGACACATCATCCGGTTCCAGGTCCAAGGCCGCGTCCAGGCTGACCAAGGCATCGGCGTAGGCTTCTATCTGCATCTGCAAAAGGGCCAATTGTCGACAGAGGATCAATTGTTCCTGAGGGTCATCGGCGCAATCCACCGCCTGTGATAGGGCTGGAATGGCGGCTTCTGGATCACCGGACTTGATCTCTAGCATTGCTCGGTCGTGGAGAAGTTGCACAGCTGAATCGCCAGCCACAGGCTCTTCCAAGGCGAAAACACGTTGCAGGGCTGCATCCGCCAGCCAGAAGAGGCCCTTTTCCAAATAAATCTCGTACAGCAGGTGGTAGACCCGACTATCATCTTCTGCGAGAACC
>CAZXCF010000068.1:0-1808 GCA_964638995.1 Candidatus Woesearchaeota archaeon
TTGTAAACGTTCCGCTTGCACAAATGCCTGTTAGCGTTCGCCTTGCACAAGACACATAATAGATAGCAGCATCTCTTAGCTGGGTCATGTCGCTCCCTTCGCGGGGAGCGTGGATTGAAACTTGAAAGCCTTGACGATCACCGACCGGGACAATTGTCGCTCCCTTCGCGGGGAGCGTGGATTGAAACCGTATCGCTCCGTCAAGTAATCGAGCTTTTCCTGTCGCTCCCTTCGCGGGGAGCGTGGATTGAAACTTAGACTGGAGGTAACGTAATGCCTGGAAAGTGTGTCGCTCCCTTCGCGGGGAGCGTGGATTGAAACTCAGGTTTACGCCCAACCAGCATCACAATCGACTTGTCGCTCCCTTCGCGGGGAGCGTGGATTGAAACTATCGAGATGGGGAAAGTATTTGTAGCCGACTGGTCGCTCCCTTCGCGGGGAGCGTGGATTGAAACCGTGGAGCGCGATACAAGCCGGGCATGAGCGCGGTCGCTCCCTTCGCGGGGAGCGTGGATTGAAACCCTCGTAAGCTGCTCCTGAACCCGCTCCAACTCGTCGCTCCCTTCGCGGGGAGCGTGGATTGAAACAGGTGGTCCAAGAGACGGTCATTGTCAAAGAGACGTCGCTCCCTTCGCGGGGAGCGTGGATTGAAACTCGTCGACGACAACAGCCCGGACGGGACAGGCGAGTCGCTCCCTTCGCGGGGAGCGTGGATTGAAACGCCAACGCTATCGAACGGGCCTACATCTTGGCTGTCGCTCCCTTCGCGGGGAGCGTGGATTGAAACACCTCGGCCTCGATCATATCCTCAATACTGGCCAAGTCGCTCCCTTCGCGGGGAGCGTGGATTGAAACACCCTAGGAAACAACGAGAATGAGAAAACAGATAAGTCGCTCCCTTCGCGGGGAGCGTGGATTGAAACAGGGTGATCTGCCCCAGGCCGGACTCCCCGGCCGGTCGCTCCCTTCGCGGGGAGCGTGGATTGAAACTGCGCTAACGAAATTGAAAGGGCGCTCGAATTAGTGTCGCTCCCTTCGCGGGGAGCGTGGATTGAAACCTATCTTCCCGATCGTCACCAGCGGGCGGAACATGTCGCTCCCTTCGCGGGGAGCGTGGATTGAAACATCACGCTGCTTGTCAAGTGGGTCATCGACGCGGGTCGCTCCCTTCGCGGGGAGCGTGGATTGAAACATTTTTAGCTCCTTTTGTGTATGTGTTTGTCTTAACGTCGCTCCCTTCGCGGGGAGCGTGGATTGAAACCAGGATGATTGATCCGCCCCAACGGCCACCCCGGCGTCGCTCCCTTCGCGGGGAGCGTGGATTGAAACAGCTAAAGGATGAATGGGCAATCTTGGCATTTGGTCGCTCCCTTCGCGGGGAGCGTGGATTGAAACTGGACGAGGGTGGGGTTTGGTTGCGGTCTGTAGACGTCGCTCCCTTCGCGGGGAGCGTGGATTGAAACGAGACACTCCCATTGCCCGTGCTATCACGTGGTGTCGCTCCCTTCGCGGGGAGCGTGGATTGAAACTACTGCAGAGGACGAAATATCCGTTTGGAATAAGTCGCTCCCTTCGCGGGGAGCGTGGATTGAAACATGGTTGCTCATTGCACGTATATAGCCCTTTCAAGTCGCTCCCTTCGCGGGGAGCGTGGATTGAAACTCTGCGCACGATCTGAGGCGATCGTATGCGCAACGTCGCTCCCTTCGCGGGGAGCGTGGATTGAAACGTACCGGTGTAGTGGAGCACAGCAGGGCGGTAGGTCGCTCCCTTCGCGGGGAGCGTGGATTGAAACTTCCCAGGCGTGA
>CAZXCF010000069.1:0-1799 GCA_964638995.1 Candidatus Woesearchaeota archaeon
CTATTCGCGCCGGGTGTTTGAGAGATCATACCACCGAACGACCAAGTTGTTGCGTTTTTGTTGACATGACTCTGAAATCGTCCGTGGGTGTTGGATTCCGGTAAACACTTGCTATCAATGCGCTTAGCTGGGCTTTGTGCCCATGGCGACGATGGCTGGTGGGAGGGGTGCCGCCGCTGCCCGCCGCCGGACGGAGTTTCCCGGGCCGCTGGGCTGCGCTATAGTGGGATTGGCCGCTAGTCAATCGCTTCTAGGCCGGTGGGATACTGGCCTTGTCCTCGCACCGAAGGGGGTTGTCATGCCTAGATTCGTACTCCTAGCATCATTGACTCTGCTCATCGTCCCCGCCGCCTGGGGCCAGTTCTTGTTCGTGGGTCTGGAAGGATCTACCCCAATCACGCGGTCCTCGGACCTCGCAGGCTTCCCCGACGTCCAGTACCAAGATCACTATGCCTTCGATGTCAGCGGAGCGGCTGCGACCCCAGAGGGCCAGCTCTTCCTCTGCAACGGCGCCTTCACGACCGATCTCTACTCGGCTACGCTCACTGACTATCCCGATTTCCTCTGCACGATCGACATCGACATCAGCGCGCTGGCCTATGGCAACAACACGTTGTACGGGTATTCGAACTACGCTTCGCCAAAGGGCATCTACGCGATCGATCCCCAGACGGGCCAAACGACCCTGATGCTGGATGTGTACTCGGGCCCTGGCTTCCGCTTCTTCGCCCTCGACTACAACCAAGTCGACGGCCTGCTCTATGGCTACACCGAGTATGGCGATTCCGGGTTGTATTCGATCAGTCTCGACACCGGCGAGATGATCAAGCTTGCCGATACGATTCCCGCCAGCAACGGCCAGGGCCGCGCCATGGCGGTCGGCGACAACACGGTCTATCTCACGGCGACCCGCGGCGACGACCAGATTCCCTGCTTCGCCTATGACATCGCGCAGGGCGTGGGTGGGGAGTGGATTCCGTTCACCAATCCTTATCCCGACTATCACTCGACCGGTGGGGCGGCGTGGATTCCCGATCCATTGGCCGATGTGCACGGGCAGCTAGAACCCGCACCCAGCTTGAGGCTGCAACTGAACCGGGTGTCGCCGAACCCAGCCGCCGGGCCAATCAGGGTCCAGTATGCGCTGAGCGAGAGCGGACTGGTGAGGGCCGGATTCTATGACATCAGCGGTCGCTGCGTAGCAACCCTCCCGGCAGCCCACCAAGGACCCGGCTCGCACAGCCTGACCTGGGACGGCCGGGATACCGCGGGAACGCAGTTGCCGACGGGGATCTATCTGCTGCGGTTGGAGGCAGTGGGTACTGCGGTTGAGGCCCGAGTCCATGTGATTCGGTGATCGAACCGATCCGAAGAATGATCGGGGCGGCAACGACTGCCCTTCAGACAGATTGTGCGTACAACCGTATAGCGCATCTCAGCGCACGTGTACACAAGAGACGGCGAGAGTGAGCGGGCCAGTGATTCGAGATTGGCCCGCTCATGTATCCATGCTACTATCGGCACAAGTAAGAACCATTGCGTTGAATTACAACACCTTGCGGAGTCGCCCCCCATGAATCGCAGGATTGTGTTGATCATTCTGTTACTTCCTCTCGTTTGTCAGACCCCTCTTGCCGCCAATGAATGCTGGAACGGCACGATCGTAGAGGTCGACGGCGTAACCCACGTGCGGAACGCAGCTACCTCCAAGTGCCCGCCCAAGGTCTACGACCTGGTTCCACGCTGGACCCTGTCTTCCGACGACGAGAGCGGTTTCATCTTCGGCGCCATCGTCGATG
>CAZXCF010000070.1:0-1614 GCA_964638995.1 Candidatus Woesearchaeota archaeon
GGGGTGACTGTTTGAGTCTCCCCCCTAACACCCCCCAGCAAACAAAAGGGAAGACCCTTTTGAAGGTAGTGTACAATAAATTGTGTCTGGAACTCCAATGATATATACTTGCAACTTGGTAAAAACAAAACATTAAAATTACAAATAAGCAAAGGAGTTCCATGAAAGAAATTACAAAAATTTTACAAGAAAGTACAGCAGATTTACTTAAATACGGAAAAGAAAATGCAGTTGAAGCTGTAATAAAAACGGTCTTTGAAACTATTATGAATTTTGAAAGAGAAGAATTTTTAAAAAGCCCAGAGCAAAGATTAGCAGGCAATAAAGGTAATGGTTATTATGAAAGAGCAGCAAGGGGGATAACTAAGTATTTTACTATGCAAATTCCCAGGGACAGATTAAGTTTTTTTAAGTCTGTTTTTTTAGAATCAATGAAACAAAAAGATGCTCAAATACAAGAATTGGCTCTAAAGCTTTACGTAAAAGGTTTAACAACAAGAGATATAGAGAATGTATTAAATGAATCATTTTCTAAAAAAATTAGCGCTGCGTCAGTTTCTAATATTGTTAAAAAATTTGAACACAGTCGTAAAGAGTGGCAAGCTCGGGCATTAGATAACGAATATTATGCTTTATATATAGATGCAATTTGGATTTCTGTTAGACGCGAAAATGTAAAAAAAGAAGCTTTTTACATTGTTATGGGATTAAAAAAGGATTTAACACGAGAGTTTTTGGGTGTCTATAATTTTCCAACAGAATCAGCGCAAGCTTGGTTAGAATGTTTTGATGATTTAAAAAACAGAGGACTAAAAAAATCTTTAATTGTTGTTGCAGATGGCTTAAAAGGTGTAAAAGACATTATCCCACGAGCTCTTCCTGGAGCATCGTTTCAGCGTTGCATAGTACATAAAAAAAGAAATATTTTATTGCATGCTCGCTCTAAGGATAAACCATTAATAAACTTTGAATTAAAAGAAATTTTTAAAGTGGGAGATCAAAATTTCACTGCAAATGATGGTTTAAAATTATTAAAAAGTTTTTTAGGAAAATGGGGCAAAATTTATCCTTCTTTAAGGAATAAGTTTCCCAAAGATGAAATGGAAAATTTATTTGCATACTTAAAATTTCCACATCAAGTTCAATCTATGATTTATACAACTAATTGGCTAGAACGAGCAAATAAAACAATTAGAAGGAGTGAAAAAATTAGAAATTCTATGCCCAATGAAGATAGTGCAATGAATCTAATTTGCGCATGTTTGATGGAGCAAGAGGAGCAATTCTATTTGAAATATAAAATAACAAGTTTTTATCCAGCTGTGGAGTTTTTAGAAAACAAATTAAAGGAGATTGGCCAGACACAATTTTCTTGACAGTACCCTTTTGAATCCCTGACGCTTATACTTCATGCGATGAAAAATGCTTTCATCATTTTCCACTGCATAAACAGATAAGCTAATGAGGAATCTAATTTAAATAATTGTTAATTCGAAGAATTTGGCCAGGGAAGTGTTTGCCCGTGAGATCTACTATTTAGAGAAAAGCTTTACCCCCTGCTTAAGTGATTTGCAGTTGACAAAGTCCGTGGATTTTTAAGGGGGCGGCACCCCT
>CAZXCF010000071.1:0-1556 GCA_964638995.1 Candidatus Woesearchaeota archaeon
CGTAACCGTTCACGGGTCCTGACCTTTTCTCAAGCCGTTTGTAGCTGATGTCCGATAAAGCTTCTGTGAGAGCCAGAAGCAACAAGCCGACTTACGATGAGTTGCTCGATCTCGTGGAGGTCTTGCAGAGGCGAATTGCAGAGCAAGACAAGCGCATAGCTGAACTGGAGGCTAAGCTTGCGGCGGCGCACAAGAACTCTCGTAATTCATCCAAGCCTCCGTCGTCCGACATCACCAATCCCAAGACAGGGGGACCTGGAAAACGACGAAAGAAATGCCACATTGGTGGCCAGAAGGGCCATGCCAAGTACGAATCGAACTTGACCCTTGACGACGCTGATCATGTTGTGCCTTATCATGCGGACAAACTGTCTGAAAATCGGGGACGGCCACTCGTGCCAGCGACCGATGTGGCACCGAAGACTCTGTTCCAGTATGAACTTGTTCATAAGCCGGTAGAGTTGACCGCTTATATTTCGTATCCATACATGGACACGGAAACGGGTGAGGTTGTTTTTGCTCCGTTTCCTACTGAGGTGGAGGCGGCTGGTATCCTGGGCCCACGCCTGACGGCCTTGGCGGCCTGTCTGAAAGGAGGGATCCATGCCAGCTACACCGGAACCCAGAAGGTCCTTGGCTTCCTCGGTAGCCATGTCTGTCGTGGCACGATCTGTAAAAAGATCCAGAAAGTCACGGCTGCACTCGGATGTGTGTATGACGAACTTCTGTACGCTCTGCGGTTACAGGAACAGATGAATATCGATGAGACCGGCCATAAAGATCACCCCTTCGACACGCCGGGGGGTCATACGAAGCCCTGGATTTGGGTATTTGCCGCTTCTTTCTTCACGGTCTTCAAGATCTTTGGCAGCCGTTCGACCGACGCCTTGCGCGAAGTTCTCGGCAAAGACTGTGCTGCGATGATCGGCGCCGACTTCTACAGTGCGTACAAGTGCTTCATGAAGGAAGCAAATATCAAGGTTCAGTTCTGCTGGGCCCACCTGATTCGCGACATCAAATTCCTGTCCGAGTCCTCGGACAAGGTCACGGCGAACTACGGCACTCGTTTGCTGGAACTGTGCCGGGAGATTTTTCGATTGCAGCACCGTCGAGAACAGCTGGGCGAAACAGTGTTTCGTCGACGCATGGAGCGATTGAAAGAGTCGTTTCTGGCTACGGGACGTCGCAGCCGGGCCTCGGGTGCGCAAGACATGGTCACACGTCTGACCAGGTATGGGCAAGAGTACTTCCTTTTCCTGGAGCATCCGCAAGTCGAACCCACGAACAACTTGGCCGAACGAGAGGTACGTCACTGCGTTATTGATCGCCGTATCACTCAGGGCACTCGTGGCCATGCCGGCCAACGCTGGTGTGAGCGTGTCTGGACGGTCCTGGCCACCTGCGCTCGTCAGCACCGCGATGCATTCGCGTTTATAGCTGAGTCGGTTAGTACATTCTATGCCGGGCAGCCTCAACCCTCGCTTCTTCCTGATGACTAGATTGATCCCTTTGGGTGTCATGGCGGACTATCCATTTACCCGTGAACGGTTACGATA
>CAZXCF010000072.1:0-1551 GCA_964638995.1 Candidatus Woesearchaeota archaeon
ATTGAGCAGGCAAGGATGCCTGCCGCACATCCCAAAACTCGATCTTGCGCGAAACGGGCAGGCGCATCGCGGCGGCCTGTTCGCGGAAGATGCGTTCGGAGCCCAGGAAAACGAAGCGGACGTCCGTCGGCCAGCGCCCGCGCGCGACGGCCTTGAGGGCGATCTCCGGCCCGATGCCGTTGGGGTCGCCGATGGTGATGCCAATGCGTTTCATGCCGAAGAAAATAAAAAAAGGCCCCGCGAGAAGCGAGGCCTTTCGTGGTCCGGTTGGGCGGCGGGCTAGCCCAGCAGCATGGTGGAATAGTTCGGCAACGGCCACACCTCGGCCGGCACGAGCGCTTCGAGCGCATCCACCGACTCGCGCAGGACGGTCATCGCCTTGAGCTGCGCGGAGGCGGTGTCGGCCGCCGCGAGCGCGTCAATGCCCTGCAAGGTCTTTTCGAGCAGCGCGGACATTTCCTCCACGATGCTGGCCACGGCCTTGACGGAGCTGTATTCGTTGATGGCCATGACGGCGGCGGGAACCACGAGCGTCTTGGCGATGTCGAGCGCCGAATGGGCCTCGATGTCGACCATCATTTCATAGCATTCCTTGTAGGTGTTGTAGCGCGACTCCAGTTCCTGGTTGCTCAGCACCCCATACTTGGCGAAGACGTCCTTGGCCTTCTGGGTGGTCATGGCTTCCAGCGCCTCTTCGGAGGTGACGAGGTTGGGCAAGCCGCGCTTCTCGGCTTCGGCGAGCCAGTCGTCGGTGTAGCCGTCGCCGTTGAACAGGATGCGCTTGTGCTCCTTGATGATCTCGGCCAGCAAGTCCTGGAGGGCGGCGGTGAACTCCTTGCCGCCTTCCATGTCGGCCTCGACCCGGGTGCAGATATGGTCGAGCGCCTCGGCCACGATGGTATTGAGCACGATGTTGGCGCCGGCCGGGCTCTGGTTCGACCCCACCGCGCGGAACTCGAACTTGTTGCCGGTGAAGGCGAACGGCGAGGTCCGGTTGCGGTCGGTGTTGCCGCGCGGCAACTTGGGCAGCAGGTCCACGCCGAGGTGGATTTCGCCGCCGGCCTTCGAGCTTTTGGCGCCGCCGGCCTCGATCTGCCCGACCACGTCGGTGAGCTGGTCGCCCAGGAAGATGGAGACGACCGCCGGGGGCGCCTCGTTGGCACCGAGCCGGTGGTCGTTGCCGGCGGAGGCGACCGAGGCGCGCAGCATGTCGGCGTGGGTGTCGACCGCCTTCATCAGCGCGCAGATGATGGTCATGAACTTGGCGTTTTCGTGGGGGTTGTCGCCCGGCTTGAGCCAGTTCTTGCCGTCGGGGCCGATGATGGACCAGTTGTTGTGCTTGCCGGAGCCGTTGACGCCGGCGAAGGGCTTTTCGTGCAGCAGGCAGACGAAGCCATGGTTTTCGGCGGTGCTGCGCAGCACCTCCATCGTGATCATGTTGTGGTCGACGGCGACGTTGAGCGTCTCGAACACGGGGGCGATTTCGAATTGCGCCGGGCAGACCTCGTTGTGGCGGGTTTTGGCCGGCACGCCGAGCCGCCAGAGCTGCGC